>JACZYD010000001.1 GCA_022571255.1 Bacteroidota bacterium | reverse complement strand
TGGATGAAGACACGGACATCGTGGCATGGCTGGCTCGAATCACTCGTTTTTATCATCATGAAAGTTGTGGTCAATGCACACCGTGTCGTGAAGGCACCGGATGGCTTGAGAATATCGTTGCCCGAATCGCCCGCGGTGATGGTCATTTTCGTGATCTCGACCTTCTCGTCGATTTGTGTTCGCAGATGGAAGGAAGAACAATCTGCGCTCTGGCTGACGCCGCAGCGTGGCCAGTTCGCTACACCATTGACCGGTTCCGGGATGAATTTGAAAAACGCTGCAAACCGGATCTTGTCACCGGCGGCATTACGAACCTTACCGCCTGAAGTACATGTCTAAAGTAACAATCGATAATCAGACATTTGAGTTCGAGGACACGCCCACGCTGCTTCAGTTCTTGCTGGATCAAGGCCTTGATCTGCCACACTTCTGCTACCATCCAGCCATGTCGGCACCGGCCAACTGCAGGCAATGTCTCGTCGAGATCGGATTGCCACAGCGGGACCGGGTAACGGGTGAACTGATGCTCGACGAAGATGGCAAGCCGCAGATTCAGTTCATGCCCAAACTGACGACGTCCTGTACGCAGCCACTCGCTGACAAAATGGTCGTTCGCACACACCGCTCGAGTGAACTTATTCGGAGAGCCCAGAAGGACAACCTGGAATTTCTGCTGATCAATCACCCTCTGGACTGTCCTATCTGTGATCAGGCAGGGAATTGCCCGCTGCAGATCCAGGCTTTTAAACACGGTCCGGAGGGATCCCGGTTCGAATTCGAGAAGGTTAAAAAACCAAAACACATCGAACTCGGACCACGCGTGGTACTCGACGGCGAGCGATGTATCAACTGTACACTCTGCACACGGTTCACCACCGAGATTTCAAAAAGCCATCAGCTCACAATCGCGGAGAGAGGGGTGCATAACTACCCGATGACGCCACCGGGAGTCGAATTCGATGAGCCGTACTCGATGAATGTGATTGACATCTGCCCGGTCGGCGCCCTCACCTCGCGAAATTTCCGGTTCAAATCCCACGTCTGGGAAATGAGCAAAACACCTTCGATTACCACGACAAATGCGAAAGGATCGAACTGTTTTTACTGGGTTCAGGATAACCTCATCATGAAGGTGACTCCGCGCACGAATATGAACGTCAACGATTTCTGGCTCGCCGATGAAGACAGGCTTGATTACAAACGATTTAACGAAAACAGACCTTCGGGACCTGCATCGCAGGGTGCAGCGGTAGATTGGGACACTGCCTACGCCGATGCCGCCGCGCACCTGCGCGGAGTATCCGGACCCGAAATCATATTTATTGGCTCAGCAACTGCCAGCGTCGAAGATAACTACCTGCTCGGCCGACTGGCGAGTGCCGTGGGCTCAGAAACACCGGTATTCCTTGAACATATCAGCGCTGGGGCGGGAGACGACTGGTTACTCACAGACGACAAGACGCCCAATGTCAACGGATGCCGCCGCCTTGGTATGCGCCCGATTGACGCCCTCCTTTTTCGGTCACGTCTTGAGAGCGGAAACATCAAAGTGGTTTACATTCTCGAAGAAGATCTTGTCGGGTCAGGTATCTGCATGGCAGCTGCTCTCGAGAATGTGACGGTGATCCTGCATCCGTACTCAACCACAAATGAAACACTTGAACACGCTGACATTTCGCTGCCCGCGGCGATGATCGTTGAAACGGTGGGGACATTCGTCAACGAAAATGGCATCGCACAGAAAGTGCAGCCGGCAAAGGCGATTCGCGCGGTGAACCGCACGTTGATGATGTCGTTTGGCAGGAGCAGGGCCGATTTGCACGGCACTCCGTTTGACCGCTGGTTCAATGAAGAGAATCTGGTGGATTGTCAGCCGGGATGGGTCTCTGTGCCCGCTGTAGCCACCGCGCTGGGACACAAAATGACATACAAAGGCCCCCGACAAATCATTGAGGAAATCGCCGCACAAATCGAAGGATTTTCCGGATTGTCATACAACGAAATGGGAGACCTGGGTATGAGACTCAACGAAGTCGCCACAACCGTCTGTTGAATAATTTTTACTGATACCCCTGAACAGAAATGGGATTACCCTGGTACTGGACAGCCATAATTGCCTTCGCGATCATCAACTTTTTGCTGATATCAGCCTCTGTTCTGGTCTACGCAGAACGAAAGGTATCCGCCGCGATGCAAAACCGACCCGGACCTAACCGCGTCGGACCGGCGGGCTTTCTCCAGCCGTTTGCCGATGTGGCAAAACTGCTACTGAAAGAAAACATTGTGCCAGCCATGGCAAATCCGTTTGTTCATTCGCTTGCACCATTTCTGATGGTCGCGATCGCGATGACGGCCGGAGCCCTGATTCCGTTCGCACGCGGAGTCGTTATCGCGGACACCGATATGGGTGTTCTTGTATTGCTGGCGCTTACGTCGATCACGGTGTACGGAGTCACACTGGCCGGATGGAGCTCAAACAGCAAATATTCTCTTCTGGGTGGACTCAGAGCCTCAGCCCAGATGATCTCTTATGAGTTGTCGATGGGACTGGCTGTTTTGTCGGTAGTGTTGATGTCCGGTACGTTCAACCTCGTCGATATTGTGGAGGGTCAGTCAGGCGGAATGGCCGTTCTGGGATGGAATTTCTTCAAGAATCCGATCGGCGCCCTGCTGTTTATCGTGACTGCATTCGCCGAGACAAATCGCACGCCGTTTGACCTCCCCGAAGCGGAACAGGAGCTTGTCGGGGGATATCACACCGAATACAGCGGCATGAAATTCGGCATGTTTTTTCTCGCTGAATATGTCAATTTCTTTGTGGCTTCCTTCTTTATCGTAACGTTGTTTTTCGGCGGCTTCCTGGTACCTTTCGAACCTGCGATGATCAGTATTTTCCCGTCGCTCGACGGCAGCATTCTACTGGGCGCCATGCAAATCGGAACCGTATTATTGAAGGCCGGCTTCTTCGCTTACCTCTTCATCTGGGTTCGCTGGACGCTGCCGAGATTCAAATACAACCAGCTCATGACCTTGGGCTGGAAATACCTGCTCCCGATTGCTCTGGTAAACGTCGTTGTGATAGCCATCATAATGACGGTAATGCAGTATTTGTAATAAGGAGACCACGTGCCGGGCGAATCCCCGTCCCGAGAAAGTTTAACTTTGTCGGGATATTTTAAAGGGCTTCCCTTTTCTTGTCGATAAACCAGATGAACTTCGATGCCTATTCTCGCCCCGTCCATATTGTCAGCCGATTTTGCTCGTCTTGAAGAGCATTGCCGCGAAGCGCTGAATGCCGGCGCCGAATGGCTGCATATCGATGTAATGGATGGTCATTTTGTACCCAACATTTCTATCGGGCCACTGATCGTCAGAGCGCTGCGTCCGCTGGCCGATCAAACAAGCGCAGTGCTGGACGTGCATCTCATGATCGAGAATCCGGAGAAATATATAGACGATTTTGCCCGGGCAGGGTCCGATATCATTACGATCCACGTAGAGACGACACCGCATCTTCATCGGGCTGTACAACAAATCCGTGAAGCAGGAGCCCGGCCTGGAATCACATTGAATCCGTCGACACCCGTGTCCGCCCTGGAAGAAGTGCTTGAAGATGTGGACCTGGTTTTGATCATGTCGGTAAATCCAGGATTTGGAGGGCAATCCTATATTTCGAAAAGCACAGCAAAAATCAAACGCCTTCGCGCCATGATCGACGACATCGATTCCACTGTGCTTCTCGAGGTTGACGGCGGGGTAAAACCGTCCAACGTCGCGGAAGTGGTGAATGCCGGCGCGAATGTGATCGTATCCGGAAGTGCCGTGTTCAGCGCCCCGGAAGGTGTGGCCGCTGCAGTCTCTGCGTTCAAGAAATCCTGGTCCGTTATCACGTGATGAACAGGCATCGCCTGCATATCGTGCTTGGTTCAGTCTTTACTTTTTTTGTGCTGATTGCGGTCGCCCGGACAACCCGCGCGCAGGAGGCTGCCATCGACTGTTTTGATGATCTGTTCTGCATCGAGCCAATTCGAAGCGGGCGCAAGGTGGACATTTATTTGCGAAATATGCTCGGGTTTGAACTCTCGATCGAACTAAATCTCAAAGTAGACAATATGTCCGTGGACCGAGAGCTTCCTATGTCTAAAACATTGGCCCCATACGAGTTATACCGTGCTGTCCGGATGACAGGTGGAAAACGAGGTGTTCAGTGGTCGTATAAATATTCACTCAGGTGGCTGGTTGGAAAAATTGATGCCCGTCACGATGATCGATTCGTTTATTCGCTGCCATGGTCCAAAGGACTGACATTTGGCGTTGGTCAGGGATATAACGGAGCACAGACCCACCGGGGAAAATATGCGATTGATTGGGATATGCCCGTCGGAACGGAAGTTCGAGCAGCGAGGGATGGAATCGTAATCGATTATAAAGACACTTTTTACGAAGGTGGTATTTCAGATGACCTTCGTTCAAGGGCCAATTTTATTGGGATCCTTCACTCGGACGGGACGATCGGACAATACGTACACCTCGATTATCAGGGTGTGAAAGTGAAAATTGGAAACCGCGTGCGACGAGGAGATGTCATTGCCCGATCAGGCGACATCGGATTCTCATCAGGACCTCACCTGCACTTTGAAGTCTATACCGTGACTTCAGACTTGGACCGAAAAACCATCCCCGTTCGGTTCATGACATCGACCAACCGAGCTGCAACGCTCGTGGTCGGAGAAGGATATACCCGTTAGGACAAGCCCGTTCTCGCTTCCGAAATACGCCCTGTAGAAGCCTCTGAACCGCTCTATGATTTCTGGCTGCTGCCCAATTTCATTTGCAGGGTCAGGCGTTGCTGATTCCGAACGACTTCGAACGCGATGATATCTCCGGGCCGGAAATCGTACAGAAGCGATACAAAATCCTGCTGCGTGGTGATCTTTTCACTCGCCACGGAAACAATGACATCGTACGGCCTGAATCCAGCTTCTTGCGCCGGTGAATCAAGGTCTACGGTTTCAACAAGGACACCCCTCGTGTCTCCCAGGCGCAATCTGGCAGCTATCCGGTCTGATATTGTTCTCCCCCGGAGACCGATATAATAAGATCGATCCACTCTGCCCCGTTCCTTGAGTTCAGCAAGAATCCGGACCGCTTTTTGAGCCGGAACCGCGAACCCGATGCCAACCGATCCACCCTGTCCTTCCGTAATAATTGCCGTATTCACACCGATGACTTCTCCCAGAGCATTCAAGAGTGGTCCGCCCGAGTTTCCCCGGTTGATTGCAGCGTCGGTCTGGATCATATCCCTGTATATGTGTCCTTCCTGAAGTTGCAAATCGCGGTCTATCGCGCTCACAACACCAACCGTAACCGTAGGATCGGACGCCTCAAACAATCCGAAGGGATTTCCCATCGCGATCGACCATTCTCCCACGATCGGAGGACTGTCAACCCCGAATTTGAGCGAATGAAACGGCTCGTCGGCCTCAACCTTCAGAAGGGCGAGATCGGAGGCTGCATCGGATCCGACCAGCTGTGCCTGAAATGTCCGGCCATCCGGAAACGCAACGGTGATCGAACGGGCTCCGTCCACAACGTGATCGTTCGTTACGATATATCCGTCCGTCGAGATCACAAAACCCGATCCGATCTCCGCGATTTTCCGCTCGATCATCCGGCGACGCTGGCGCCCGAAGAACAGGTCGTAGAAGGGGTCCGCATAGGGGTTCTGGGTCTGCACCACTTTCGTCACATTGATACTGACCACCGCGGGCGACGCAATTTCAACTGCCCGTGTAATCGCCGTAAAACGTCCGGTCCAGACCTGATCCTGCATACGACCGGATCCGGTTTCATTCGCAATTATTATGGCCGCAACATTCCCATTCTCCGCCGCCTGATCTGCAGATTGCTGCTGCGACTGGACTTCCTGCCGGCAACCGATTACAAAAAAGCTGACTATTACAATAAGTTTGATGCGCATAGTCCTGATTGATGAATTGTTTGTCTATTCCGATCCTGATACGGAGGCTTTATTTAGGGGTTTCTTTCTCTTTTCGCAGGGCAAGCGATGCATATCGGCTGCCTCGGCTCTCAAGGGATTTCGGCAGCGGCGAGTGTAAATCGCAGAGCTACCAGTAGCGCGAGAATCGCAAATATAATCCTCAACCGGTCCTGATTGGTTTTATGGGCATATTTTACTCCCATCCGGGCACTCATTGCGGCAGGAACAGAAAGAATAAACGCTCGACCAACCTCTATATAGCCGACCGAAAAATGCGTTATGGAAAGTCCTGAGCCGTTTATCATGTACCCGATTACCGCAACCAGTGTAATCAATACCATGGTCGCGCTTGATGTGCCTATTGCGGTGCGGATTGGCAATCCCAGATGTCGATCATACAGGGGCACAAGTACGATTCCGCCGCCGACGCCCATGGCGGAAGCAATTATTCCCGCCAGGCTTCCACCCAGAACACAGGAGCCAACTCGTCCGGATACGCCGCGCCGGTCTGCGAGTCGGTTCGGCCCGGGCGACTCTACCTCGGCACTCTGAGTTGAAAAAGATTGCCTGATCATTCGAACCGCAACAACGACGAGAAGAGCCGCAAAAGCAACCCGATAAAAATCAGGCGTGTACCACGATGAAGTCGAGATCACCGTCGTCGTGACACCGATTGCAAAAACGCTTGCGACGCCGCAAAATGCTGCTGTTTTCAGATCGACGACGCCTTTACGCGCGTGCCCGACGGCCGAGGAGATGGCCACAATAAGCGTACACAATAACCCTGTACCGATGGCCAGAGGTGTTACATGTTCGTCCGGAATTCCTGCGGATTGAAAATAGAAGAGCAACACCGGAGTAAAGATGATTCCTCCTCCTATACCCAGGAGACCACCAACGAATCCAGCCGCACCACCGCTCAGGGCAAGAATGATTACCTCGATCACGTCCATATATAATTCGGCAATTTTATCCTACTGAGTCAGAAGCGACCGATATCGCTCGATATCACGCAGAAGATCGAGTGCCTCGCCGACAGTCTCATCATGTTGCAACTCGTATTCGATCAGTGCCTTCCGATCCAGAATTCTGGACATGATCTCCTCCCTTAACTCCTTCAGAATCGCAGATTTGATCCGGGAGAATTCTACCTCCTTCTCTTCTTCCATGGCCAGTTGAATGTCATTCAGCCGACCCTTGAGATCTGCATCCCAGTGATCCGGCAAAACATCGGAAACAGCGGCCAGTTTTTCTTCTGTCCTGGTTGTATACCGAAATCCTCTCGCACGAAGCCAGGCCCGGAACGAATTGAATAATTCCGTATCTGTTCTATGCAGTGCATCTGACGGCACCTTGTTGATCCATTCTCCCGCAAACAGAAAAAATGCTCCGTCCTGCCGAAGCGCCTGTTGCAATTCTCCCGGGTCATCCGGCGTGACATCCACATCCGGTTCAATCCCGACGCCGGATCGAACAGGTCTCCCGGCCGTCGTCCGGTATTGTTCAACGGAAGGACGGGAAATTTCAGCAGAACTCGACGTAATGCGACGGGATTGAATATCCCGCCCTCCGGGCGTAAAATAATGTCCGATCGTGATTCGCATCGAAGTGTTATACGGAAGCTTACGCCCTATCTGCACAAGTCCTTTTCCGAATGTCGTTTCGCCCATGATTATGGCACGATCCAAGTCCTGAAGTGCGCCGGATACAATTTCGCTGGACGATGCGCTGAATCGATTCACGAGAATGACCAGTGGAATATCAGGCATGAATGGTTCTTCTTCGGTCATATAATTGCGCGAAGAATCTTTGTGACGACCCTGAACGGATACAACCATGGTTCCTCTGGGAACAAATAGTTCGACCATTCCGACGGCCTCACTGACCAGTCCTCCGGGATTGTTCCGTAAATCCAGCACCGCTGCATGGAGTCCACCGGAGCGGAGCATCGACCGGAATGCCCGTCTTACCTCCCGCGCAGCCCGATTTCCGAAGGCATCAAGCCGAACATAACCTATCCCCAGGGTACTGTCGCCTCCAAGGTAACCGGAAAAAGAAACGTTGGTCGTTTTTGAAGTCTCCCGCCGAAGAATGAATGTCAGTATTTTTCCCGTATCGGGCCGTTCAATCTCCAACTCTACCGGAGTATTATTTTCTCCGCGAAGCAACACAACGACATCACGAACCGTGATCTTTGAGACATCCACTCCGTCCACACGCAATATCCGGTCCCCGACGCGCACACCCTGATGATAACCACTCGTTAAACCTTCCGGTGCCAGAACCGTCAATTGACCGCTCTGCATTCCGATATTCAGTCCGACTGTCGCTTCCGGCCCTCGACGCATCTGTGCGATATCCATATTATCTGCCTGATCGTAGAAACGCGTATACGGATCCAGTTCTGCGAGCATGGCGTCCACACCGGTCTTCATGAACGGTTGCGGACGTACGCGATCTACATACCCCATTACAATCTCTTCGTACATCGCGCCAAAGATTTCGAAGTTTTTCCTGAGTTCGAAAAGGTCGTCGTCTGCCAGGGCATGCGCGGCAATACCCGATCGGGGAAATCCGGAATTCGGAGAAGGTGACTCGATGCCGGTCAGCGCCAGCAGAAAGGCAATGGACAGGAGGATCGGAAGAAGGGCTTTTCTCATGGCATCAGGAGTCGACTTAATGGTCGCTTCTGTGACGCATAGATTAGGCTAAGGGTTCTTCGTTCAATGGATCGGCGTTAAAAAGGTCAGACTACTCCATCGCCTTCTCGAAGGCACGCTTTCGATTACGTTCCACAACCACTGCGATCCAGATCGAGCCTTCGTACAATAGCAGCAGCGGGGTCGCCACGAGAACCTGAGATACCGGATCGGGAGGAGTGAAGAACGCAGCGAGAGTCAACCCGCCGATCAGCGCGTATTTTCGACCCTTGCGCAGACCGTCGGGTGTTGCGATCCCCAGTTTCGCCAGGAAATAAATCACCACGGGTAATTCGAACAATATGCCCACCCCAAACGACCAGAATGTGATCATCCCGAAATATTTGGAAATATCAAATTCGTTTGAGATTTCCGGTGAAATCTGGTACCCGGCAAAGAACTGCAGCGCCAGAGGTGTAATAATGCAGTAACCGAAAGAGATGCCGAGCATGAAAAACAGCGTTGCAAATACGGCAGAGAAGCGGAGTCCTTTTTTCTCTCCCGGATACAATCCGGGCTCGATAAATCGCCACATGAAATACACAAAAACGGGCGATCCCATGATAATTCCGACCGCGATTACCGTCCCCACATCTGCAAAAAACTGACCGGTCACGCTGCGATTCTGCAGGACAAACGGGGTCGTTTCTATCCCGAGAATCCGATACATAAAAAAGTCGGCCTTTTTCGGGCCCAGGAGAATCTCTTCAATAATCCACTCCCTGAAGAAAACGGCCACAATCGTGGCGACCACCATTCCGATGGCACCCTTGATAAGAGCCCAGCGCAGGTCTTCGAGGTGATCGAGAAATCCCATCTCTGCCAGTCCTTCCCGGTCGGAATCTGACGAATCACTGCCCGGAGCAGACGCAGATTGCACAGCAGCGGAAACAGGCCGAAGAAGGCGTTCTGCGCTTGAAATTGAGGAAATTAATCGTCCGAAAAGCGACATCTACTGTGTGGGAGAGCGAATATCAATGGCCTGCAAACAACCCCTCAACGATCGTAAATTTTAGAGGATTCCCTTTTTATCCGTTTTTCCGTTTTCACTCAGATTCAGGTCCAGAATGGAATCAACCCATAAACCCATGGATTCAATGTTTTTTCGTCCTTCACTCCAGGTAAAATTAAACAGGGTCATCATGCCCACCACCTGATAGCCGTCTTCTCGAAGAAGGTTGACAGCCGTACGTGCACTGCGACCGCTGTTGATGATATCGTCAAGTAAAACCACGGGTTGATCCTTATCAAGCGGACCTTCTACAAGGCGTTGACGACCATGAGATTTTCGGCTTTCCCGTATAAAACCACCATTGAACGGGGGAGAAATTGGTGCCGATAAAGCAGAACAGATCAAAGCGTATGACCCGAATCCGTATCCTGCAACCTGTCGGATACCCCGAGCTCTCAGACGCTCGGCAACAATTCGTCCGACTTCCTTGAATAATTCACCGTCGAGCATCGCCATCCGCGTATCCAGCAGCCACCCGATGGCCTGCCCGCGCGGGTCCGTAATCGGTTCACTCTCTCTTCGAACAAGAGCCTTGTCATACAACGCGCGCCCGAGCTCGACAAGTTCGTTATACGAAGCGGATGTGAGTGAACCGTTATCCATAATTTTTTAATTTCAGGAACGGATTATTTTCAACTCCAGGAACGGATTCCACAATGAACAAACCCGGACATGCATAAACTACGTACGGATCATGGATATTGGTGCGTAAACCGAACGGATTATTTCCACAGAGCACATGAATATTTTCAGCTTCAGTTTATGCCAGCACAGAATCATAAAGTGGAAATCGTCTGCAAATTTCCAGGATACTGAGTCGAACCTCGCTCATTACACCTTCGTCCGACACGTTTGATAACACTCGATCTACCAGCGCGACAACCGATCGGAATTCCTCCTCCCCCAGGCCTCGCGTAGTCATGGCTGCTGTCCCCAGTCTGATTCCGCTTGTAACGAACGGGCTTTTGTCGTCGAAAGGAACCATGTTTTTATTGACAGCGATTTCTGCTCGCTGAAGGGCGGCTTCTGCTTCCTTTCCGGTCAGGCCTTTGTTGCGCAAATCGATGAGAACGAGGTGGTTATCCGTACCACCGGAAACTACTTGATACCCGGCCTCGATAAACGCCTCCGCCATCGCTGCAGCATTAAGCACGACCTGCTCTGAATATACTTTGAACTCCGGCTGCAGGGCCTCTGCAAAAGCTACAGCTTTGGCCGCAATGACGTGCATGAGCGGTCCACCCTGCGTACCCGGAAACACTGCAGAATCGAGCAATTCGCCCATATTTTTTACGCGACCGGATTTAGGTGCGACCTTTCCAAACGGGTTTTCAAAATCGTTTCCGATGAGGATCATTCCTCCACGCGGACCTCTCAGCGTCTTGTGCGTAGTCGTGGATACGATGTGGCAGTGCTCCATCGGATCGTTCAGAATGCCCGTTGCGATCAAACCGGCCGTGTGTGCCATATCCAGCCAGAGCACGGCGCCAACCTCGTCTGCAATGGATCGGAATGATGCGTAATCAAAATCCCGGCTGTATGCCGAAGCACCTATTGAAATCATTACCGGTCGGATAGCAAGTGCCTTTTCGCGCACACGATTCATATCGATCCGCCCCGCCAGAGGCCCTTCTTTCTCAACCCCGTAATATTCTGCCCGGTACAGAATGCCCGAGAAGTTTACCGGACTGCCATGTGTGAGATGCCCGCCATGCGAGAGATCGAGGCCCAGAAAAGTCTCACCCGGTTTCATTACCGCGAGATACACTGCGGCATTGGCCGATGCACCCGAATGAGGCTGAACATTAACCCAGTCAGCGTGAAAAAGCTCTTTTGCGCGGTCTCTTGCCAGGTCTTCGACAACATCTGCATACTGGCATCCACCGTAATACCGCTTGCCAGGAAGCCCCTCTGCGTACTTGTTCGTAAGCGCCGTACCCATCGCCTGTAATACTGTCCGCGATACAAAATTTTCAGAGGCGATAAGCTCAAGCCCGTCGTTTTGTCTACGAACTTCATTCTCGATCGCGTCGAAGATGTCCGGGTCGTTCTGCTGTAAAATTGAAGTCATGGACTCGCTGCTAATTCATTATCGCATATACAAGAATATTGGTGCCCATCCTCAGAGCCGCCAACCGCTTCTCGGGAGGAACATGGTGAACGGTTTCCGGCTCCCATCCGTCTCCAAGATCCGACTCGTACGAATAGAACACCATCAACCGCCCTGAATCAGAAAATATTCCAAACCCCTGTGGTGGCTTTCCATCGTGTTCATGCACCTTCGGCAATCCATTCGGGAACGCATACCGGGAGTGATAAATATCGTGACTGAACGGCAACTCTGAAAAATTTTTTTCAGGAAAGACTCCTTTCATTTCCCTGCGCAAGGACTCGTTCAGTCCGTAGTTGTCATCGATATGCAGAAACCCACCTCCTTCGAGATATCTGCGCAAACGAGCGGCCTCGCGATCGCTGAAGCGAACATTACCATGTCCCGTGAGGTACAGATACGGATGCGAATACAGGTCATCACTCGACAACTCCACGACCTTTTCTCTGGGCGCAACATCGATGTTCGTTTCTTTGCGTACAAAAGCGAGAAGTTCTGTCAGAGATTGCGGATCACTATACCAGTCGCCACCACCTCCGTATTTCACACGGGCAATATGGAATGCATAATCTGCCTGCGCCCGGGCCGTTGGTATGGTGGCTAGCGCAGGTAGTACAATTACCGCAACCAGAACTGGTCTTAAAGCGGTTTGAAATCGGTTACGACGGCAGTCTGTCATTCTCAGTTGGAAATCGTTTGTTTTCACGGCAGGAAAACGTACGTCCGTGGCCGCAGACGGCCACAAACAGGCCACAAACGGCCGTAAACAGGCCACGAACAAATGAGCCGTGATACAACATACTGAATCGATTGTTTTTGGCATTTCTTGACGAATCCCGGGGTCGATCGGATATACGTACGCTCTCTCTGTGTCGTAGCTTTACAGAGCCTCTCAGCAGGCACATTATACGCAACTCCACGATTTGCTCCCTTTGTGGGTAGTTCGTTCCATACGTTTCTGTTTTTCATGCAATCCTATCTGACAAGCCAGCTTTTGCGCGTGCTCTCCGAGATGGAAGGTGTACCCGTAGATTTCAAACCCGAATTTGAGCAACCGGCGAGCACCGAACACGGGGATCTGGCGTCGAATGCGCCGTTGAAACTGGCTCGTTTTCTGAAACGTGCCCCGAGGCAGATAGCAGAAGATCTTTCAGAGAGATTACGTGCACTTCCCCTCGATCCGGACCGTATCAAAACCATTGAAGTTGCGGGGCCCGGATTCCTGAATTTCAGATATGGAACTGCGTACCTGTTCTCCGGGCTTGAAAAGATTCTCTCTGAAGGTTCAAATTTCGGCAGAGCAGAACGAGGCTCAAAGGGAACGGCGATTGTGGAATTTGTAAGTGCCAATCCCACCGGGCCCCTCACGGTCGGGCACGGCAGGAATGCGGTACTCGGAGATACCATCGCCAATCTGCTCTCGTGGACCGGTTTCGATGTGACCCGAGAATATTATTTCAACGATGCCGGCCGGCAGATGCGCACACTCGGACAATCCGTGAAGGCGCGATACCTGGCCGCCGTGGATCCCGATATTTCAACGAAGACGATCGATTCAGACGGCGAACTCATCACGGTTCCCGAATGCTTCCCGGACGACGGTTATCTGGGCGAATATATCCAGCATGTCGCTTCGGAACTGTTCGAAAAACACGGCGATTCACTCGTATCCAGCGATTCGGCAATCTTCAAAGATGCCGCGGAAAAACGGATTTTTGAGGAGATAAAAACGACCCTCGGGCGCCTTGGAATCCGAATGGATTCTTACTTCAACGAAAAAGACCTGTATGAAGACAACAAGGTCTGGGAGATTGTCGAAAGCCTTCGTGAACTGGATTTAGCGTATGACAGCGAAGGAGCGGTATGGCTCAGAACAAAGAAATTCGGTAAAGAAAAGGATACTGTTCTCGTAAAATCAACCGGTGAGCCAACCTACAGGCTACCGGACATCGGATACCATATCGACAAAATTTCTCGGGGTTTTGATCTGATTGTAGACGTGTTCGGGGCGGACCACATCGCCACGTATCCTGACGTGGTGAATGCCGTAAAAGCGCTTGGCCACAATACGGACTCCATTGATGTCGTGATCTACCAGTTCGTCACGCTCGTCCGAAAAGGAAAACCCGTAAAAATGAGCACACGAAAAGCTCAATACGTCACGCTTGATGAACTCATGGACGAGGTCTCGGAAGACGTGACCCGATTCTTCTTCCTGATGCGATCGGCGAATACACATCTTGAATTTGACCTCGACCTCGCACGGGAAGCCAGTGACACCAATCCCGTATTTTATCTGCAATATGCTCATGCCCGGATTTGTTCGATCATCAGGAAGGCCAAAGAGGTGGGCTTTACGTTTTCCCAGGAGGCAGATTTCAAATTGCTCACTCATGATTCTGAGGAAGCACTTTTGAAAGAACTTCTGTTATTCCCGGACGTCATCAGGCGCGCGGCAGAGTCCCGGGAACCCCATCGAATCTCAAACTACCTTCGGGAAGTGGCTTCGCAATTTACCCAGTTTTACGGGCAGTGCCGTATTATCGGTGAAACTCCGGATCTGGCCTCAGCACGTATGGATCTGGCACGGGCGAGCAAAAACGTACTGCGGAATGGACTCTCGGTTCTGGGAATATCCGCCCCGGAGAAAATGTAGCTTCGCGAACAAAAAATCCCGACCAAGCCGTCTCAGTTCAGGTTCAACATGAAAATAGCCTTCCAGGGAGAAACGGGTGCATACAGCGAAGAGGCCGTCTTTGCTCTGTGCCCGGACGCCGAGCCATCTCCGTGCATTACGTTTGAAGACGTATTCATCGCCGTTCGGGAGGGTGAGGTCGAGCACGGTATCATACCTATCGAGAATTCGCTTTACGGCAGCGTTCATGAGAATTATGACCTGCTTCAGGAATTTTCGCTTTTGATTACGGCTGAGGTAAACCTTCGTGTGCGCCATCTTCTGCTCGGGGTGAGAGATTCGTCCATTACGAATCTTCGTGCCGTGTATTCACATCCGCAGGCCCTCGGGCAGTGTCGAACGTTTCTTCGAACCACGTTGCCCAATGCGGAACTGATCCCATCGTATGACACAGCCGGTGCAGCCAGAATGATCGCAGAAAAAGGAGTACTGGACGTGGCGGCCATCGCCAGTGTTCGTGCCGCCGAAGAGTACAATCTGGTCGTTCTTGCCGAGAGCATTGAAAGCAATCATCACAATTTTACAAGATTTCTCCGGCTTTCTGATGCGTCACCCGGGCGGTGTGCTGCTTCTGAAGAAGACGGTGGCGGTGGCGCAGACTACCAGACGAAAGGCGATATCAAGACGTCCATCGTATACGCACAAAAGGAAAACGTACCCGGTTCGCTGTTTAAAAGCCTCGCTGTTTTTGCTTTGCGCGACATTGATCTGTTGAAAATTGAAAGTCGACCACTGATTGGATGCCCCGGCAAATACGTCTTTTATCTGGATCTTGGGGGATCCCGCGACGACGAGTCGGTGAAAAATGCGCTCCGCCATCTGGAAGAAGTAGCGGCTTCGGTTAAAGTGCTGGGAAGTTATGCCGTCGGCCGCCAGATCAACTGATGGAGTTCCTCAGATGCACAGCCCATTGAAATTCGATTCCAAAAACCTGCCGAATGCGAATCTGCATCTTCCGGGCTGGATCAGAATCATGAGGCCCATTAATCTGATCCTGGTTTTCAGTGGATGCCTTGTCGGCAGTTTCCTTGTTCATGGCGCGTTTCTTATTTCAAATGACCTGGTACTTCGTGCCTCCCTGGCCGGAATCGTTGCGGCATTGATTGCGGCCTCCGGCAATATTGTAAACGACCTCTTGGATATTTCGATTGATCAGGTTAACCGGGCGCACCGACCGATACCCTCCGGAAATCTTTCTGTCCTGACCGCAAAAGTTCTGGGAGGCGGCATTACCCTGGCCGCATTCGGAATTGCGTGGTTCATCTCGCCACTGCATTTGCTGTTCGCATTTGTATTGTGGTGGCTCTTGCTCATGTACAACTGGATGCTCAAAAACGTGGCTGTATTTGGAAACGTGGTCATCGGATTTCTCGTGGCAGCCTCGGTCGGTTATGGCGCCCTGATCCATAGCACTACCGGAAGCAGCGGAGCCGATCTGACTAACCTGTTGAACACCAATGTGCTTATCGCTTCCGGTTTTGCCTTTCTCCTCACTCTGGCCCGTGAAGCAGTAAAAGATATTTCGGATATTGAAGGAGATCGCACCCACGATGTTCGCACTCTGCCCGTCCGAATTGGCATTCCGAGATCGCTTTCACTCATTCGATTGCTGGTCGCCGGAGTCCTCGCATTCAGTCCCCTTCCATATTTGATCTGGGGATTTTCAGGACTCTACCTGTTGACGTTATTGCCCGTTATGGCATTGCTCGTTCGAATACTCATATTGTTGTCAGGCCCTGCTTCAGAAATAAGACTTGCCGGCAGCTACCTGAAATGGGCGATGGCGTTCGGACTTTTGTCACTGGGCACTACAGCCATCTGGCCCGTATAATCGGGGCGTCCAAGCAGGGTTTTAAATCTCTGTTCAGGGTGTCTATTGACTGGATCATGCCGAAAATATCCTCCTTTCCGGACAGTTTTTACCTCCATCCGGTATCCTTACAGGAAAAACATGGAATCTGTTGCTGAGCGGGACGTTTTTCGGATTCGGTCCGCATCTCTGTTAACCGACCCTGAATAATTTATCATGACGTTTTCCAAACCAGAGCCAGGCATAATCACCGAGATTTCCGCCCAACGCAAATTCCGTAACCGGGTAAACGTTGCGATTGATGGCTCTTTTGCTTTTGGCCTTCACATGGACCTGGTTTTGTCAGAAGGCCTGAGCAAAGGTGTAGACATAACGTCGGAGCAGATAGAACGGCTGATGGAAGAAGATTCCTTCCTGAAAGCCAGAGACAAAGCGTTTCATTTTATCGGATACCGGCCAAGAAGCATAGAAGAAGTAAAAACACGCCTTTCCAGAGAATATTACAGTCTGGAGACGGTCGAACGCGTCATCGAGCGGCTGATCGAGTTGGGCATGCTCGACGATTGCAAATTTGCACGTGAATTCGCTGAAGGCAGGCTTCGAAACAGAGGATACGGTCCGATGAGAATCCGGCAGGATCTGAGGCAGAAGGGAATATCACCGCAAATAATTGAAGCCGAGATCTCCAGAGCCTTTGAACACACCTCACCTGAGGATCTCGCAGCCAAAGCAGCAGAAAAAATATTCAGGCGACTTTCCCGTTTCAGCGACACACACATACGCAAGAAGAAACTTTCTGACTATCTTTTGCGTCGCGGATTCAGTTATGATCAAATGCATCTCGCATTTGAAAGAATGGAACAGTTTGTTACAGAGAAACAAGCTTGACACCCGGGGAAAAAAACATAACGACCCACGGAGGCGCCGTAGATGTGCTGTTGTTCATTGCGGCAATCCTAGGCGTCTGGGCATTTATTTATGTCTTGCCCGGGAGCCACCCGGATTCCACAGCTCGTTACGACCTGGATGAAGACGAGATCATCAATCGATCGAATATTTTCCTGGCGACACAGGGGTACGTACCAGATAATTTTACGGTTGGTGCAAAAATTCAGCGTAATACCCTCCTTCTGCGGGCAATGCAGGAAGACCTGGGTCGCACGCGCACGATCGAGGTACTTAAATCGGACGAGGGAGACGTGCTTCCCGGCTACTACTGGTCGGTGAAATACTCCTTTGAGGACCCCGCGGCAGGGATTATGTCCATTTTAACCGGTGCGACGACCATTTTTGAATTAAAAATGACCCTGGATGGCATAATCTGGTCATTTGACAACAACCTTTCTGAAAATAAAGCTGCCCTGCCTCTTGTTGGACAAGGTATCAGATCGATTAACAGGGATGCGTTAGCCGCAGCGCTGTCTGGAGCCGATTCTACAGAAATTGCCGTCAGAAACCGGCTTCGCTCCGTTTCAGACTCCTCGCTGCGGGCAAACCTCAGTTTCACAGGTGTACGAAATGGCCGGAATCGGTCGCCATTCGACAGTGTTTACTCCGCAGCCATGTTACGGGACCTGGAAAATGATCGCGTTGTGGAACTCGATTCACAGGCCGTGTATTCCCTCGCCCGGTTCTACGCACCGGAAAACATGGCCATGGCGCTCGATTGGAGGATCGATTCGCTTCATGTAGTTGCCGGAAGCGCTGCGCGACTGGCGGCGCTGCGTCTCATCTCTGCAGATCCGGTGTTCGGTCAGATTTTACGTGTAGACATTACTGTCTCGACGCTCGGCAATCTCAACCAACTCGATATAGTATTCAATCCCGATCGGGAGTCCAACGACATCACATCCTCGGTGCTCAACGCCGTGATGGTGGGGATCTACCTGATCCTTTCCGTGATTCTTCTCATCGTCTTTTTCAAGCGAATAACAGCCCGTTTGATTGATGTAAAAACAGCGATTGTGGACGCTGTAATGATCGGAATATTTTTGGGACTGCTGGCGGTACTCAGCGTCGCTTCGATCGGTACAAGCAGTTCGCCGCTCTGGGTACAAATGGGATTCATACTGCTGATTTTTTCAGTCATTGCCGGAGCGTCGTCTCTTTTCGTTTTCATGATTTCCGCCGTATCCGAATCGGTAACCCGGGAGATCTGGCCTGAAAAATGGCTGTCATTGATCCTGATTCGCAAGGGTGATGTCAGAAATACGGACGTCGGCTGGGCAATTGTTCGAGGAATATCTCTGGCGGGTGTTCTCCTCGGCCTGGGTGTCCTCGCACTGGTTGTAAGTCCGTCTCTTAACATCGATGTTCCACAAGATCTGTTTATTGATTCCTCCATGCGGCCTGTCCTCTCTGCAATTGTCGGAAAAACGGGCTTCGGATTCCTGCTGATGATGATTCTGCTTGTGGGGATCGGAGCTTTCGCGTATCGGGTGGCCAATCACTGGTGGTTCGCCGTTGTCTTGATCAGTGTCTTCGGCGGTATTCTCCAGATCGCTCCCTTCGGCCTCAGTGTAGGGTGGGTATCCGTGGGCGTGTCTGTGTCGGCTGCCTGTATCCTTGGCCTGAGCATGATGCGCTTCGACTTCTTCACTGCATTTCTCGGTTACGTCGTCGCCGGAATATTCTGGTCGCTGAGCGAAGGATTCTTGATCGCCGGTTCACCGGCCTGGCTTGACGGCATGCTGGCGACGTTGATCTTATCCACTTTTTTTGTAGTCGGAATTGTTGGAATCCTGAGCCGTCGCTCTGGTGGCGACATCGATCAATTCCTTCCAGAGTACATCACGGAACTGGCCAGTCAGGAACGAATCAAGCGCGAACTCGAAATCGCCCACCAGGTTCAGAGCAGGTTCCTCCCTCGCCGGATGCCAAGCGTCGACGGCCTTGATATTGCAGGAATGTGTCTTCCAGCCACAGAAGTTGGTGGAGACTATTTTGATTTTATCAAAATCGACCGGAATCGGCTCGCGGTCGTTGTCGGCGATGTGAGCGGAAAGGGCATTGAAGCTTCGTTTTACATGACGCTGGTTAAAGGAGTCATTCAGACATTGAGCACTTCTGTCGAATCTCCCGCCGAAGTCATGCGGCGAACCAATGACGTCTTCCGGCGCAATGCGCCGGCCGGAACATTCATCACGCTGATTTATGGAGTGGTCGACATGGAATCCAACACATTCATTTTCTCCCGGGCAGGACACAATCCCGTGATTTTCAAACGACACGATTCCCAGGATGCAGAACCGCTCCAGCCGACCGGCATGGCGATAGGATTCACGGATGGCAACATATTCGATGAAACGATAGAAGAAATCTCTATTCCACTGAGCGCCGGTGATACACTCGTCTTTTATACCGATGGATTTTCTGAGGCCATGAATTCAGGGCGAGAATTGTATGGAGATAAGCGACTTGTAGATAAAGTGGGCCGTGTCGGCGCACGCGGATCGGGTGCCATTCTGCGGGCACTTACAGAAGATGTCCACCACTTCATCGAGGGTGCAGGACGAAGCGACGACATGACCATGGTCGTGATAAAAATGTTATACCCTCAAGATCATGGAGCCGTCCGTTTATTCTGAGAAACTGAAACAAGCAATCGAGTATGTGAACAAGCGTGTTCTGAAGGCCCCGGAGGTTGCGCTCATTCTTGGTTCGGGCCTCGGAGCGCTGGCCGACGCCGTGAAGAACCCTGTCGTACTCCGCACGTCCTCTATTCCGAATTACCCTTTATCCACGGTCCCGGGACACGAAGGTCGACTGGTCGTCGGAGATCTCGCAGGCGTAGACGTGGTCGTGGTTCAGGGGAGGGTGCATATGTACGAGGGTTATGCGCCCGATGATGTTGTTTTCCCAGTGCGTCTTGTGCATGCGATTGGTGCGAGAAATTTGATTGTTACCAACGCTGCCGGCGGTATCAGCGCCGGACTCAAGCCGGGATCTCTGATGTGGATCACGGATCACATCGACTGGACATGGGGCCGTCGACCGGACGTCCGGAGAGGATCGGCCGAGGCGAAACGGCCGGATAACAAGCCGCAGGAGGGGCATCCTCGGGATAACAAGCGACGCGGGTCGCAGATCGAATTCACAGAACCAGGAAACGAAACCCGTTCGCGAATTCGCGAGCGCGCGTTTTATTACGATACGAATTGGATGGCGAAAGCATCTGAGACAGCCCGTGAGGCCGGAATCGATACGAGCGAGGGTACGTATTTCTGGACGAGGGGTCCCAGCTACGAAACACCCGCTGAAATTCGAGCTTTTAAGAGGCTCGGTGCCGACGTGGTAGGGATGAGTACCGTGCCGGAGGTTTTAGAGGCCTGCCGACTGGGAATGTCGGTAGCCGGACTGTCCACTGTAACGAATTATGCAGCGGGGATATCTCATGAGGGGCTGGATCACAGTGAAGTTCTTGAGGTCGGAAAACGTGTTCGGTCAGATCTGGAGAAGCTCGTATTCATTCTTTTGCAATTTGCACCATAGTAGATATGCGCAGCCTGATCGAACTCATCCGGCCGGAAGTCCGCAATGAAAAACCCTATATCGTTGCGGGAGCCGTCGAGGTGGAGCACAAACTCAATCAGAACGAATGCCCCTTTGACATCCCGCCCGATTTGAAAAAGGATATTCTTGAATCGTTCGCGAAAATTCCCTTCAATCGATATCCGCCTGCACAACCCCACCGCCTGGTCAAAAAGTTGTCCGAGTCACTCGGCCACCCGGCTGAAGGAATTCTGGTGGGAAATGGATCGAACGAATTGACACATACGCTGGGCCTGTGCCTGATGTCATCCGGATCAGATGTGGTCATGCCAAGGCCCATGTTTGCCCTTTATGAGTCCGTCGCGCGTCTGTACGGGGCGACCGTTCACGGTATTGCTCCGCTCAGTGACCTCTCCTTCGACGGCGATGCCATTCTTAAGGAGAGCAAACGCCCGGGCGTCAGTGTTACGGTCGTGACATCCCCGAATAATCCCACAGGTCTGTCCATGTCATTCGATGTGATCGAACGGCTGTGCGAAGAATCCGCTGGTTTTGTTGTTGTAGACGAGGCGTACCACGAATTCAACTTGGAGAAGAGCGCTTTTGAATTACTGCGTTCGTACCCGAACCTGATCATTATTCGTACTCTCTCCAAAGCCTTCGGGTTGGCGGGGGTGCGCCTTGGATATATGATGGGTGCGCCTGCTGTCATGCAGGAATTCCTGAAGGCAAGACTTCCATTCATGGTCGACGTTTTTGCCGAACACGTTGCACTGGAACTCCTGAAAAGACCTGAAATCGTCGAAGAAAGGGTCAGGCGAATGAAAACCGGTATACACGAAATAACGCAGGCGCTGGACGTGATGCCGGATGTAGAAGTGGTACCTTCGCAGGCAAATTTTGTACTTTTCCGGATGTCCGTTCCTGCCGACGTACTGGCGTCGCAGTTTGCGAAGCAAGGTGTCCTGGTTCGCAACATGTCGGGTTACCCGGAACTGACAGGATATCTCCGGGTCACGACCGGGACCGACGACGAGAACAAGGCGTTTTTCCGCGCGTTGGATTCTCTTCGCAGCCAATTGTGACTGGCCGCAAATTCTGGTGCGCTACATCTTGAAAGAAGAAGCAACTCCTCTCGATGGAATTTATACAAGTTGATATAATCGGACTCTCCACCAGCCCATCAAGTGGCGGTGCTTACGCGCTCGTACTCGGAGAGATAGATGGAAACAGACGACTTCCAATTATCATTGGAGCTTTTGAAGCACAGGCTATTGCACTGGAGTTGGAAAAAATTCAGCCACCCCGCCCGATGACGCATGACCTGATTCGCAATTTATTTGACGCTGTCGACGCAGACGTCAAGGATGTGGTTATTGATGAACTGCGCGAAGGTACATTTTTTGCTAAAATCCGCTATGAAATCGGAGGCGAAAGCGGCCAGCTCGATGCCCGTCCGAGCGATGCCGTAGCCATAGGAGTTCGCGTAGGTTCACCGATTTTTGTTGCAGTTTCGGTCCTCGAGGAGGCAGGGATTCCGACCGAAGATGACGACGAAAACAGTGCTGTTGAGGCGTCTGAATCAGAAGCGGAGCGGCCGACGAAAGCAGAGCCGAAGTCTGACCTGGAGAAAAAAGAGGAATTGTTGAAAGCGGCAATT
The DNA here is from genome assembly GCA_022571255.1 of Bacteroidota bacterium. Taxonomy (GTDB): domain Bacteria; phylum Bacteroidota; class Rhodothermia; order Rhodothermales; family UBA10348; genus N075bin62. Next base: position 60,553 of record JACZYD010000001.1, on the reverse strand, counting down.
ACCAAAGAGGATTATGAGAAAGCGGCGCAACTCCGCGATGAAATCAACAAGCTGAAAGGACGGCAAAATTGAGAGCATAGTCTGGCTTGATCTGACAGGCCGTTTTTTGATCCGATACCCTCATTTTCCCAGCCCAATACGCAACAGGTAAATCTTCGAATGCCCCCACCACGCCTCCCATATTCGGAGTTTAAATCATTTTCCAGACTCTTTAAGGCATACGCAGGGGAATTTGATACACTGGCCGTCTATTTTCCAGGAGATTTTCGGGATCCACGCCAACGTGGTCAGGTTGCGCGGCAGGTAGCCGATCAGTTCAAACATCGCGACAAATTGGTTGCAGCCCTGATAAAACAGGCCGATCTGTATGATGCCGACGAGGCCACGCGAAAGAATATTGAAAAGTTGAGGGAGCCCGACGCAGTAGCCGTCGTTACGGGTCAACAACTCGGGCTCTTTGGCGGTCCGCTGTATACCCTTCTGAAAACGATTACAGCGATCCAACTGACCATACGCCTGGAAAAAGACACGGGAAGACCGGTCGTACCCGTGTTCTGGTTGGAGGGCGAGGATCACGATCTGGCAGAAGTTGCCTCTGCCTACGTGTTGAACCGAAACGAGGTGGAATCTGTCACGTATTCGGGGGCGACGCAGAGCCAGAAGACCGTCCCGCAGGCTGTTGGCCGAGTCATGTTCGATAGTTCGATCACCGAGCGTATTGATGAATTTGCCGCCTTACTTACGCCCTCTGAATTCCACGACGAATTGATGGATCTTGTGCGCTCTGCTTACCGCGAGGGGGAGACATTTTTGAGTGCATTTGCGCGTCTTTTGTCACAACTTTTCAAAGGTACGGGAATCGTGTTTGTCAATGGTGACGACCCCGAACTCAAGGAGCTTGCAAAACCTCTTTTCCGGAAAGAACTTAAAGAGTACGAAAAGTCCGCGCGTCTACTTTCCGGCGCCAGCCGAAAACTGGAGGAAAATTATCACGTTCAGGTTCAATCGCGTCCGACATCCATATTTCTGCATACGCATGAAGGACGACATGCTGTTCGGCCAGACGAATCCAATGATGGTTTTACGTGCGGATCGAAGTCCTACACGCTCGACGAACTGCTTTTACTTCTGGATTCAGCTCCTGAATTGTTCAGTCCGAATGTAGTCCTCAGGCCCATCATGCAGGATCTGATTCTTCCGACTGCTGCGTATATCGCGGGCCCTTCCGAAATCGCGTACTTCGCACAGTATCGCTCTCTGTATGAATGGGCCGGAGTCCCGATGCCCATCGTATACCCGAGGGCAAGTATCACGGTGCTGGAACCAAAAATTCAGAGGGCGCTGAATAAACTTGAATCGTCCATTTCTGATTTTGAGGGTTCTCTCGATCAGATGTTCCGTTCGAATGCGGTTGAGTCCATGGACATCGATGCAGATGCTATTTTCAGCCGCGCCTCCCAGCACATCCATGATGCGGTAAACACGGTTTCGCCCGCGATCGAATCTGTGGATCAATCGCTCGTAAAAGTTGCCGAGGCGACCCGTACGACATTGCTGAAAGACTGGGATAAACTTCGAAATCGTGTAATCAAGGCAGAAAAAAGACGACACGATGAGACGCACGAACAGATGAGAAGGGTAAAAACAAACCTGTTTCCCAGAGGAAATATGCAGGAGAGAACGATATCGCCTCTCTATTTCGCCAACAAGTACGGACTGGATTTTGTGACAAGGCTTCTCCATGAAATCCAGCTTGATACCACCGAACATCAAGTCATATTACTCTGATACATTGGTATGTCTGAGTATCCGTTCAAGGAAATCGAAGCCCGGTGGCAGCAATACTGGTTCAGCAACAGCACCTTTCGAACGCCTGTAGAACTCGACCTGTCCCGACCCAAATATTTCGTGCTGGATATGTTTCCATATCCAAGTGGCATCGGGCTTCATGTGGGACACCCCCTTGGTTACATCGCTACCGATATCGTAGCCAGATACAAACGCATGAAGGGTTTCAACGTACTTCATCCCATGGGTTTTGATGCTTTCGGCCTTCCGGCAGAGCAATTTGCCGTGGAGCATGGAGTACACCCGCGTATCACCACAGAACGCAATATTGCCAATATGTTGCGCCAACTCAAGGCCATCGGACTGAGTTATGACTGGGATCGTTCACTGGCGACCACCGACGAGAGTTATTACAAGTGGACCCAGTGGATCTTTGTGCAGCTCTATCACAGTTATTATGATGAAGAGACGAATCGGGCGAGGCCGATTTCGGAGTTGATCAAACATCTGGAGGCCACCGATGAGCTGTTTAATGCCGGATCAGAGGAGGAAAAGGAGCATGTTCTGGCCACGTATCGTCTGGCGTACATCGCAGAAGTACCGGTGAACTGGTGCCCTGCTCTGGGCACGGTTCTGGCCAACGAAGAAGTAACCAACGAAGGAAGGAGTGAACGGGGCAATTTCCCGGTTTACAAGCGCGGCTTAAGGCAGTGGATGCTTCGAATTACTGCGTATGCAAATCGATTGGTAAAGGATCTGGAAGACGTAGACTGGCCCGAATCAGTCAAAATCATGCAGCGAAACTGGGTCGGCCGCAGCGAAGGAGCACACGTCGATTTCCAGGTTGTCGATCACGACGAAGTGGTGCGCGTCTTCACCACACGCCCGGACACGCTCTTCGGAGCCACATACATGGTTCTGGCCCCTGAACATCCGCTTGTAGATAAATTGACTGCGTCGGAGCGGGAAGATTCTGTTGCCGATTACCGGCTGAAAATCGCAGCCCGTTCTGAGCGTGAGCGCACCGCGGATGTACGGATAAAAACCGGCGTATTCACCGGTGGATTTGTAACGAATCCTGCAACGCGGGAAGATATTCCGGTCTGGATCGCGGACTACGTGCTCATGGGTTACGGCACCGGTGCAATCATGGCTGTGCCCGGGCAGGACGAGCGCGACTGGGAGTTCGCGGAAGCATTCGATCTTCAGATCATCAGAACGGTCAGGCCCCCGGATTCTTTTGACGGCACAGCCTATGCCGGTGATGGACCGGCCATCAACTCTGGTTTTCTGGACGGTTTGAGAATACAAGAAGCGAAATCCAGAATGATCGAATGGCTTGAAGAAAACAAGTTAGGCGAAGGTACGGTGACATACCGCCTCCGGGATTGGCTATTCAGTCGCCAGAGATACTGGGGCGAGCCGTTTCCTGTGGTCCACGGCGCCGATGGATCTGTCCGGACCGTCCCGGAAAAAGACCTGCCCGTTACTCTTCCGCCCATGGAAGATTTCAGACCGGAGACCACGGAGGATCCCGACGCCCCTCCTCGTCCTCCCCTGAGCCGCGCACCGGAGAGTTGGCGGACCGTCGAAATCGATGGAGTGACGTACGAGCGGGAATTGAACACGATGCCGCAATGGGCAGGGTCGTGCTGGTATTATCTCCGGTTTATCGACAACCACAACGACGAGCGGTTTGTTGACCCTGAACTCGAAAAGTACTGGATGTCCGGCAACGGCGTAGACTTGTACATCGGCGGCGTCGAACATGCCGTTCTGCATCTGCTGTATGCACGGTTCTGGCACAAAGTACTCTTCGACCTGGGGCATGTGTCCACAAAGGAACCGTTTGGAAAACTGTTCAATCAGGGATACATACAGGCATTCGCCTATCGTGACGCCCGTGGAATCGCTGTTGAGGCCACGGAAGTCGTAGATCAGCATGGCAAGCCAGCCACAGAAGTCCAGGACCAACCCGGACGTCTGTTTTTCCACAACGGAAATTCAGTCGAACAGGAATACGGTAAGATGGGCAAAAGCCTGAAGAACGCGGTCAGCCCTGACGAAATAAACGAACGATACGGTTGTGATACGCTGCGTTTATACGAAATGTATCTGGGTCCGCTTGATGCGTCCAAGCCGTGGAATACCAGGGATATTGTGGGGGTAAATCGTTTTCTGAGGCGCGTCTGGCGCAACTTCATCGGAGAGTTCGACGATGCCCTGCTCGTAAGCGATCGGGAGGCATCCAAGGAGTTGACCGCAGCGCTACATCGCACGATCGATCGCGTGACGAACGACATGGAGCGAATGAGTTTCAATACGGCCATTGCTGCGCTCATAGAGTTCACGGCGCTCCTTGTCCACGAAGATTCGATCCCGCGAAGCATCGCCGAGCCGTTTATTCTTCTTCTCGCACCTCTTGCACCACACATGGCCGAAGAACTCTGGAGTCGCATCGGGCATTCAGACAGTCTGGCATACGAAAACTGGCCCGTTGCCGATTCCGAAATTCTCAAGTCTGACGAGATCAAGATCGCGGTACAGGTCAACGGCAAAGTCAGGGCAAACATCCATATTCCGGCTGACGCAGACAAGGCCACGGTGCTGGCCATCGCGAAAGCCGATCTGAGCGTAATCCGGCATCTTTCCGAGAAAGAAATCGTTCGAGAAATTTACGTGCCTGGTCGAATTGTAAACCTTGTCGTTCGATGACGAGCCGAAATCCATCACATGGCTGAACCGCTCTGAACGTGTCTGAACCCGCCAGAACCAACGTGATCGCTTTTGGAGCGCACCCGGACGATGTGGAGATATTCGCCGGTGGGACTGTATGCTCGCTGGTTCAGCACGGTTACCGGGTGGGAATTGTTGATCTCACAGAGGGAGAGCTGGGCTCCAGGGGATCCCGGGAATTACGATCGAAAGAATCTGCTGCAGCCACAGAAATCATGGGGGTTGCGTTCCGGGAAAACCTTGGATTGAGTGATGGCCACATCGAAAACTCGCTCGGGAACAGGAATCTGATCATTGAAGTCCTGCGACGTCACCGTCCCGATATCCTGCTGATCCCGGCCGCCGAGTGCCGCCACCCGGATCATGGCGCAGCCTCCACGTTGATCTCTGAAGCTGCATTTTATTCGGGATTGCGCAAAATCATAGTATCGACCGGACCAGCTGACACATCGCGCTCGGAAAGAGCGTGGCGTCCGGCGCATATACTGCACTACATGCAGTCAATCCCGTTCGAGCCAACCGTTGTTGTAGACGTATCGTTCGTCTGGGAGCAGAGAATGAACGCTGTCCTGGCATACCATTCACAGGTATTTGACCCGACATACGAGAAAGGACATGACGAGCCTGAAACGTTCGTTTCGAATCCGGGCTTTGTAAAGTGGATAGAAGCCAGGGCTCGTGCTTTCGGTTATCGAATCGGGGCCGAATACGGAGAGCCTTTCCTGTATCGCCACGGCCCGCTTGGTACCTCGGACATTGTCCGATTTCTGGGACAAGATTCTCCGTGACCCACAATAAATTCTGCCCGGCACGTTCAGAGGGCGTTCACCAGCACTATTTTCGAATAAAAGCGAATGTGACGAATTCTACCACGGAAGAAAACGGGCGTCCGTTTTCAGAGACCATCGCGGAAATCCTGGTAAGGAGATCGGTGCCTCGTTGCGGTGCTTCCCGTATCAGATGATCCCTGAGCATAGTAAAGAATTGATCCGATTCGTCTTCTCTTGTATGTGCGAGAAACACGATCAGTTGTTCGCCATCCATATCGACGAGCATGTCGTCGTGTGGTCGCAGAATATCGTGTACAACGTCGAGCAGAAACTCAAATCCAATCGCCCGGTCCTTTGGATCGCCCGATTGCTCCATGCGAAGAGCCAGTATCACGAAATTGTCACCGACTTCGGACGAGGATGCTACTGCCCGCTCCAATCTCTTGAGGAATGAGGATCTGTCTGTAATATCGACATCCAACCCACTTCCGACCGGGAGTTCCAACGGATCGATGGCGACGGCATCGTCTGCCTCTGCGTTCTTGCCGGCCGCACTGTCGCTCGCGGTAGATTTCCCGGCAACCACCGCCACCTCTTCACCGTCGACTTCCTCTTCCGAAGCCTGCAGAGGGGCGACCAATGGCGTATGCGAATAGCCCGGTCTGAAACTTTCAGCGGCTTCTGATTCCAGTGTTTTCTTTGTCTGCAGGGTCGACAAGTTATGAGAACGAGTATCCCCGGGTCGAACGCTTTGCATGGTTGAGGGCCTGAAATGGGGTGGAGTATCAGCTACGACGTCTTCCAGGTCCCAGTGTTCAAACGAGTAGCGCTTGATGTGACCAGACGTTGGAATGAGTGTAAGCTTACGTTTTGTTGAGCCTGGATCCTCGGCATCTCTCTCGATATGCACCGCACCTGTCAGATGAGAGATCATGAACTCGATGACCCGTCTGGAATGTTCGTTAGCGGGCTCGGACATCCCCAGAACCAATGTGGATCCGAGGGCATCGGTTCTTTCAAGGAATCGAACGAATTCCATCCTGAATCTCTCGAACGAACGAAACGCCACAAAAGGCATAAAGTCGTTGATGATGATGCGTTTGGGCCGGTACGATTTGAACGGATTCGTAAGACTGTGCAGGGCCTGTGCAACCCCGTCGTCTCCTATTTCTCTCAACTTCATACGGGGAGGGATCCGGACGAGGTGCAGATTTCCGGAGGCCAGTACGGCCTCCAGATCAAACCCGAGTGAGCCGGATTGAATCTTCAATTCGGAATATCGATCAGAGGAAATGAAAATCGTCTGTTCGTCGAATTCATCACCCGCTCTGGCAAACAGAAGGGTGAGCAGATGGCGACCCGCCGCGGCCTCTCCGTAAAAGAGATAAGCACCGCCGCAAAACAATCCGCCCCACGCAGAATCTATGGTTTCGATTCCGGAGGAGAGAAAGGGCATGTAATCTGATTTCGTGTTTTCCAGAAGAGCCATATTCTATGAGAGGGGATGCTTCCTGCTTGAGATATCTTTTTATACTCAAATGCCGTGCCGATTATGCATACCGTATCGATTATGAAGTTGATTCCTTCTTAAAATCAGGATATGGCCTGTTTGCACTGTTTTCGGCGAAAAAAGGAACCCGACATGAGACCGATTCCATATCAATCTGAGATTTAAAAACTGATATCACAGTTGCGCCGAAGATCGCGATGGTGCATATTCTCTTCCCACTTCTCCGTAATGCTGTAATGGATTCTGACCTCCGCTCAATTCAACAGGCGCGAACACTTGTCGCCGAAGCCGCCGTCGCGCAGGATGCCTATCATACATTTGATCAAGTATCTGTTGACCGAATTGTTTCGGCGATGATCAAGGCAGGCATCGCTCGGGCCGAGTCGCTCGCTGAAGCTGCCTGCAAGGAGACAGGATTCGGACGCGTCGAGAGCAAAACACTGAAAAATCTTTTTGCAACTCGAACGCTCGGCGAGAGAATCAAGGGAATGAAAACCTGTGGAGTGATTCGTAAAACCGAGTCGGATACCGTCTGGGAAATCGCGTCTCCGATGGGTGTGGTGGCTGCGCTCGTGCCGTCAACCAATCCGACGTCAACGGCAATGTATAAAGCGATAATCGCTGCCAAGGCGAGGTGCGCGATCGTAATCAGCCCGCATCCGAGAGCGGTGTCCTGCATCAAAGAGGCGTTAGACGTCGTCGCCGGGGCCGCTTATGAAGCCGGGGCTCCTGAAGGATTATTCGGATGTATGACCGAAATCTCACTGGACGGCACCAATGCGCTGCTCGAAGACCCCCACACCGATGTGATCCTCGCCACCGGCGGAGCGGCCATGGTTCGCTCGGCCTATTCGAAAGGAAAACCGGCATATGGAGTGGGTCCCGGAAACGTACCGGTGTACGTGGACCGATCGGCTGACCTTGAAAAGGCGGCAAAAGACATCGTATACGGTGCATATTTCGACCATGGTACACTGTGCTCCACCGAGCGCAGTATCGTGGCTGATACACCGATCAAGAAAAAGCTGATCGACCAACTTCGTCGTGCCGGTGCATATATCCTTGATGACGTTCAAAAAGACCTTTTAAGCGTCTACGTAGTAATCGGCGGAGCACTCAATATCGATCAGGTCGGGAAAAGCCCTTCGTACATTGCTGAAAAAGCCGGCTTCTCGGTTCCCCCGGAAACGCACGCACTCGTCGCCGAAGTCGACGTTGTGGGAAAAGCAGAACCCTTATCGATGGAAACACTTTCACCCATTCTGACGCTCTACGACACGGACGGATGGGAGGCGGGATGCGAGCGGTGCAAGGACATCCTTGCCTACGGTGGAATTGGTCATACCCTTGGAATTCACGCTTCCAGCGATCGGGTTATCGAGGCGTTCGGACTCGAAAAACCGGCGATGCGTATCGTGGTGAATTCGGTCTGCGCCTTAGGCTCGGTCGGCTATACCACGCGGCTTTTCCCTGCGATGACACTCGGTCCCGGGACCATGGGCGGATCCATTACGAGCGACAATATATCGCCTATGGATCTCATCAACATTAAACGAATGGCCTTCGAGACCCACCCGATACACCCGGGCAAAACGCCATCCCGTTACGAGGAAAAACAGACCCGAACAAGCCTGTCGTCGCCGGGCACAGTGCACGGTGAAACACTTCGTAAAAAGCGACCGCCGAGCGACAGCAGTTGGATGGATGAGATCGATTCCCGCCTTCGGGACAGGGCGGGCTCCGTTCGGGTGAAAAAACGCGCCGGAACGATATCCGGAAAAGGTGCCCCGCCGTTGACAGGTGACGCTGAACGATCCAGCTCGCCCTCAAAAATATCGGAAAACGGACGAACGGGACAAGCAGGATCGGTGGGCAATAAAGATGCGGATACTCCGAAACAGGCCGTTTCAGAGACTGTTTCTGTTTTATCGGATGTTGAAATCGAAGCTATCACAGCCAAATTCCGCAAAAAGTAGATCTTGTTTCTTGCAGGATATTCGTACGAGTCAAATTGACACGCTGACGGCACGCAAGGTATATTTTTGATTCCAGAAAAATCCCACTTAGAACTACATGGCAGATACGAGTAATTTTCGCAACGGCTTCAGTATGAAATGGAACGGAGATATATGGTCGATCATCGAGTTCCAGCACGTAAAACCTGGAAAAGGGGGTGCGTTCGTACGTACAAAATTACGCCATGTACGAACGGGCAAAATTGTGGACAATACGTTTCGGGCGGGGGAAAAAGTGCAGGAAGTGCGCGTTGAAAAACGAAAATATCAATTCCTGTACGAGGACGATCTTGGTCTGCACTTTATGAATTCAGACACATATGACCAGATTTCCCTGCCCGTGGATTCAGTAAAGGGAAGAGAATACATCAAAGAAGGCGGCACGATTGATATCATTTTTCACAGCGAGACGGAGCAACCACTGACCACTGAAATACCCAACAGCGTAGAACTGACGGTCGTAACCACCGAACCTGGACTTAAAGGCGACACAGCTCAGGGTGCCACCAAACCCGCCACCCTCGAAAGCGGGGTCGTCGTAAATGTCCCTCTTTTTGTCAATGAAGGAGATGTTATTCGAGTCAACACCGAAAAAGGTGATTACATTACGCGTGTCAACGCGTAATTCAACCCAACTCACCCACACAGGAGTCGCTGATGAATCTCGATCGATTGCGGGAGATAATTGTTCTTGTTGAAGAAAGCGGTGTTTCTGAAATAGAAATTGAGGAGGATGGTCTGCGCATTGTTGTGCGAAAGGATTCCCCTCGCCCGGCCACAGCACCCGAACCTCAGATCGTTGCACCGGTTATCGCCTCTCCCGCCACCTCGGACGAAGAATCGACGGTGTCAGACACCACAGAAGATCCCGGGCAGAAAATCCACGCTCCGATCGTAGGTACATATTTTTCTGCCCCGTCACCAGATTCCGACCCCTTTATTACGGTCGGCCAGAGGGTGAAACCCGGAGATGTGTTGTGCATCATCGAAGCCATGAAATTGATGAACGAAATCGAGTCCGAGGTTTCAGGGGTCGTTCTCGAAATCCTTGTCGAGAACGGCGTTCCGGTCGAATTCGATCAACCTCTCTTTGTCATTGAAACGACGTAACCGGCATCCCGACAGCCGCGAACCCAGCTTACTCCACCCGTGATCAAGAAAGTTTTAATCGCCAATCGAGGCGAAATCGCCCTTCGCATCATGCGTACCTGTCACGAGATGGGGTTGAAAACAGTGGCCGTATTCTCGACCGCTGACCGGGATTCACTGCACGTCCGATTTTCGGATGAAGCCGTGTGCATCGGTCCGCCGGAAAGTCGGGATTCCTACCTGCGGCCCGATCGAATTATCGCCGCCGCCGAAGTCACGGGCGCCGATGCCATTCACCCCGGGTACGGATTTCTGTCGGAAAATGCTGCATTCAGCGAAATATGTGCGGATCACAAGATCAAGTTTATCGGCGCTTCCCCAGAGAACATCCGCCTGATGGGCAACAAAAGTTTCGCCAAAAAAACCATGCTCGCGGCCGGCGTACCTGTCGTGCCAGGATCTGACGGAGAGGTCGCAACGCCTGAAGAGGGACTGAAAGTGGCCGAAGAGATGGGCTTCCCCGTAATGATCAAAGCGAGTGCGGGTGGTGGCGGCCGTGGTATGCGTCTGGCCACAGGTAGCGATGAGTTCGAACGACAATTCAAGACAGCCTCTGCCGAAGCCGGAAGCGCATTCGGCAACGAAGGCGTGTATATCGAGAAATTCGTATCCGGACCACGCCACATTGAAATCCAGGTACTCGGTGATGGAACAGGATCTTGTATTCATTTTGGCGAGCGTGAGTGTTCCATTCAACGGCGACATCAAAAGCTGGTCGAAGAGTCCCCTTCTCCGGTTGTCGACGCAAATTTGCGGGCTCGTATGGGAGAATCGGCCATACTCGGAGCAAGTTCGGTCAATTATGAAGGAGCCGGGACGGTAGAATTCCTGCTCGATGACCAGGGAAACTACTATTTCATGGAGATGAACACCCGAATCCAAGTAGAACATCCGGTCACGGAAGAGGTTACCGATTGTGATCTCGTAGAATATCAGATCCGTGTGGCGATGGGGGAAAAAGTTCGCAAACGTGATATTCCACTTCTCGGGCATGCCATTGAATGCAGGATCAACGCGGAAAATCCATTCAACAATTTTTCACCGAGTCCGGGACTGATACAGACGTTTCACCCTTCGGGAGGCCACGGTGTTCGAGTCGATACGCACGCGTACGCCGGCTACCAGATTCCGCCCTATTACGACTCGATGATTGCAAAACTTATTGTTCGCGCTCGCACACGTGATCTGGCCATTCGTAAAATGCTCCGGGCTCTAGACGAATTCGTGATTGAAGGCGTTCACACCACCATTCCATTTCACCAGCAGCTGCTTTCGTCCGATGCTTTTCAGAAGGGAGATTTCGATACGCGTTTCCTGGAAACGTTCGTCCTTAAGCCGCCAAACCTCTGAGTAAGTCCTCTATGTCAATCCCCAAAGACCTCCGATATACAACCGATCATGAGTGGATTCGTGTTTCGGATGACGGATCAACCTGTAAAGTTGGCATCACACACTTCGCCCAGTCCGAACTGGGAGACATCGTATACCTGGAAATCGATGCGCTGGACGAAGATGTTGCCAAAGACGACCCCTTTGGAACGATTGAGGCTGTAAAAACGGTCTCTGAGCTGTTCATGCCCCTGTCAGGGCATGTGGATGAGTTCAACGAAGTCCTTGACGATAACCCGGAACTGGTCAACACCGACCCGTATGGAGAAGGTTGGATAATTTTGATCCAGTTATCGGATCCGGCGCAGGTTGAGGAACTGCTGGACGCAGAGGCATACGCAAAGATTGTTGCCACCTGACCTGCCGGTCGGTTCAACACAAACCCTGCATCCAACACTTTTTCATGCTCCAGAAAATCGTCATACTCGATTTCGGATCACAATATACCCAGCTCATTGCCCGGCGGGTCCGCGAGGTGGGAGTGTTTTCTGAAATCGTTCCGTGTACTATTGATTTGCCGAAATTAATGGCAATGAACCCGTCAGGGATCATTCTTTCGGGAGGTCCCAGCTCCGTCTACGATGAGCACGCACCTCGCCTCGATCCGGAGATCCTGACATTAAAAAGAGCAGATGGGACAAAAATGCCCGTGCTGGGGATTTGTTATGGTATGATGGCCATGTGTCTCAATGAGGGTGGTGTTGTCGCCCGCGCGGACCACCGGGAATTTGGCCGCGCTCGGCTGATCGTCGATCGAACAGAAGACCTGTTCGCAGGCATACAGGATTCATCGACCGTCTGGATGAGCCACGGAGACCGGGTTACTGAACTTCCTCCGGACTATGAAATCATCGGGCATAGCGAAAACGCTCCCGTCGCGGCGGTCCGGTCAAAAAATCTGTCACACTACGGTGTTCAGTTTCACCCGGAAGTAGTTCATACGGACGACGGAAGGTTGATACTGGAGAATTTTACGCACCGGATCTGTGGCTGCTCGGGAGACTGGTCTGCGGCTTCTTTCATTGATGAAAAAATTGACGAAATCAGAAAAACCGTCGGCGATGCACATGTAGTATTGGGCCTCTCGGGTGGAGTCGATTCGTCGGTGGCTGCCGTATTGCTTCACAAGGCAATTGGCGATCAGCTTTCCTGTGTGTTCGTAAACAACGGATTGCTCAGAAAGGGAGAATGGGAGCAGGTTCAAAAGACCTTTCGGGATCACTTCCACATCCGACTCAAAGCGGTGGACGCCTGCGATCTTTTTCTGGAGCGTCTGAGTGGTGTCGTCGATCCGGAAGAAAAACGAAAAATCATCGGCAATACGTTTGTTGAAGTATTTGACCAGGCAACGGATGATCTGGTTCTTGAGCTCGGGCATCGACCGAAATTCCTTGCCCAGGGCACACTCTATCCCGACGTTATCGAAAGCGTTTCTTTCAAAGGGCCCTCGGTCACCATCAAATCCCATCACAATGTCGGCGGACTCCCGAAAGACATGAAGCTGGAGGTTCTGGAACCATTTCGAGAACTCTTTAAAGACGAGGTTCGAGAAATCGGCCGCTTGCTCGAAATACCATCGGCAATATTGAATCGTCACCCTTTTCCGGGTCCCGGGCTGGGTATTCGCATCATCGGCGAGATTCATAAAGAGGATCTGGATATCCTGCGTGAAGCCGATGCCATTTTCATCGATGAACTTCGAGAGCAGGACTTATACCATGAAGTCTGGCAGGCGTTTGCAGTATTGCTGCCTGTCCGTACCGTAGGTGTGATGGGAGATGAGAGAACCTACGAAAATGTCTGCGCGTTGCGCGCAGTTACGAGTGTCGACGGAATGACAGCGGACTGGGCGCGCTTGCCTCATGAGTTTCTTGCCCATGTCTCGGCCCGGATCGTCAACGAAGTGCGTGGAATAAATCGTATCGTTTACGACATCGGCTCAAAACCTCCCGCCACAATTGAATGGGAATAATTGTGCACTTCTTATTGAAGATAAAACTGCAAGTAGTTGCGATACTGGTCGTTGTAAATATATCGGGTGTGTCTGGCGCACGCCTCGCGCGCGCTCAGAACACCGACCTTCAAGCCAACGCTTCGGCAGATTCTCTGTTTGACGCGGGCGTTTCAGCTTTCAGAAAAGCGCATTATGACGAAGCACGCGCCGCATTTCTTGAGGCTGCAGAAATGTCACCGCTTCACACGAAAACCACAGCCTCCACGCTGATGGCTGCCAAAGCTGCCTACAGGCTGAGAGACTACCAGGCAACATCCAGAGAGCTGTCGCGATTTCTGGACGCGTATTCGAGCAGTAGTTATCTGGACGAGGCAAAAAGCCTTCTTACGATGGCAGGTACCATTCTCCATCGCAGTGGCAAAGACATCCTTAGCATAGGCATTATCCTCTCCCTTGATCAGCAGGAAGTGTCCCAGACTCAGGCGATGTTCAATGGCATCAAGCTTGCGGTCGCGGAATACAACCGGACGAGCGAGGAACACAGAATACGGATGATATTCCGCGACACCGGGAGTCGCCCGTCGACAGCCGCAAATGCCGTATATGAATTGGCTGCGGAGGGCGTCGAGTTTATCGTGGGTACTCTTTTCAGCGAACAGGCTATCGCGGCTGCGCAGGCTGCCGATGAAAACGAGATCGTTTTTATTGCGCCTTTAGCGACCGACGAGCGTGTTACGGATGGCAGACGCTACGCATTTCAGGCCAATCCTTCGATTCGGATGCGCGGTAGCTTGATGGCTCGTTTCGCTGTAAACGGGCTTCGATTACGCTCTCTCGGCGTTCTTGCGAGTGAAGACCCGGAACACGTCGGCGAGCGCCTGACCGACTCATTCATCGAAGAGGCGTCAAGACTCGGCGCCGAAATCAATTTTGTCTCGGTCCTCAAAAGCGCCAATGAGTGGGTCCGGCTTTCTGAAATCATTACGGCCGACACGTTACTATATATGGACGCTTTGTATATACCGATCACGGAAATCCCTCCTGAGCCAGCCATCGGAGCTGTTTTTTCGAGTATGAATCGCCTTCGAGCCGATATCCGCATCCTCGGAAACGCCTCGTACCACGACATTCCCATGCTGAGTGATGCATCGCGGTACCAGACTACGTATTCCAATGATTTTAATCTGGACCCGGAAAGTGAGCGGGTGATCGCCTTTGAACAGATGTACAAGACGGCACACAATAATACACCGGGCCGACTGGTTTATACGGGGTATGACGTGACCACATTCCTCCTTCAAACCCTGGATTTTGCCGGGCAGGATCCACTGGTCGATGTCTTGCCTGGAACGCCGATATTTGAGGGCATTGCATTACGCATCGGATTCGAGGGTGGCAACATAAATCGCTCCATGTTCTACTATCGGTACAGAGACGGAGAGCTGCAATTGTTGCGGTAACCATCAATTGACGAGTGGAACAGCCACTCAGGGGCTTCGTTTCAGCGCGCCATCGTCCGTTCAAACCAGATCATTCATGTCCTTAAGGATCCTGAAATCATTTTTTCTCATCGGAGTTATTCTGATCAGTGCGTGTTCTGGCACTTCGCGCGTGCGGTACGATTCTCCCGAGGAAGCCTTTACGAAAGGCATGAAGGCGTATGAAGACGAGCGGTTTCGGACGGCAGCAGAGTATTTCCAGGGTGTTTTTGATTTCGGTCGAACGCATGAATGGGCTGCCGAATCGCAACTTTTTCTTGCTCGAGCTTACGGTGGTGATCGGCAATATCTTCTTGCCGCAAATGAATACGGACGTTTCATCCAGATCTACAGAAATGATGAGCGCATACCCGAAGCTGAATTTGAGCTGGCTGAAACGTATCTCGATCGATCACCGGAGTTCGATCTGGATCAAAATCCAACCGTGGATGCGATCACTCAATTTCAACTTTTTATCCGCCGGAACCCGGACAACATTCTGGCGCCGCAAGCTCAAAAACGCATTCTCGAACTGAGAGAAAAGTTGGCCCACAAACAATTTCAAGTTGCTCAACAGTACGAACGGCGAGAGATGTTCAAGGCTTCTGCGTTGTCGTATGAAACCGTCTTCGACCAGTATTATGATTCAGAATATGCCGACGATGCACTTTTGGGAGCTATGCGTATGTACCTGGCTTATGCCCGACAGAGCATTCGGGCCTCCCAGGAAATCCGCCTGGAAAAGGCGGTTGAAAGTTATACCCGGCTGATCCAGATCTTTCCAGACAGTCCGGTTCTCGATGAAGCATTGTTCATCTACCGGGAGGTCGTTAAAGAACTGGGCTTGGACAGTGAATCGTCGTGACCACCGAGCGAATTGGAGTATTCGGGGGAACGTTCGACCCCCCTCATCTGGGTCATATCTGCGTTGCCCGTTCTGCAATTCTGCAGTTCGGGTTGTCACGGGTTCTGTGGATTCCTGCGTCTCAATCGCCCCATAAAACAGAACAAGCCGGGGCGTCTGCGACCTGGCGCCGCGATATGACAGAACTCTGTGTCGCCGAAGATCGGTGTTTCGAACTATCGGTGTTGGAGCTGGACCGGGGAGGAGTTTCTTTCACCGTGGACACGCTCGAAGAGCTCAATCGCACTTATCCACGCGCACGGCTGTTTCTCATCCTCGGTGCAGATTCGTATTTGTCCTTTGGTTTGTGGAAACAACCGGAAAAGATTTCGGAACTGGCCCGGTTGATCGTGTATCCGCGCAGCGTTCCGAAGAAGGACAAAGTTTCAGGAATAAAAGAAGGTGGTTCAGCCGCCGGGGCCGGGGCCGGGGCCGCTTCAGATGCCGGGGCCGAGGCCGAGTTTGATGCCCAGTGGCTGAAAATGGATAAAATTGAGATTTCCAGCTCGGAGATTCGATCAAGGATCGTAGACGGACGAAGTGTAAGCGATCTGGTCTCGCAAACTGTCCACGCGTATATCATCGAAAAACGATTGTATCAGAATACGTGAAATTGTATCAGAATACGTGAAGCCGACCGATCTTCGAAGCATGATTTCCCAGTTGATCTTTGCGCGCCTGGGTTCGAATCTGCACCCTGATATTGCTGCGGAAGACCAGGAACGGGACGTCCAGAGTTTACTCTCAGAGTATCCCATCGGAGGGCTGGTTCTTTTTAACGGATCTCTTGCGACGACACCCGCGATGCTCGCCCGATTGCAAGCTGTGTCGGACTATCCATTATTGATCGCTGCAGATATCGAGCGAGGCACTGGGCAGCAACTCCGCGGAGCGACCGTTTTCCCGCATGCGATGGCGTTTGATGCCCCTCGTTTCGGCCTCACTGAAACGAAGGGTGCAGGCGATGAGACGCACGCGGCTGAAACAACGGAAGTGGGCAACAACACGCACGCGGCTGAGATCATGGTCCGGGAAAATATACAAGCAGCCGCACGAATCATCGCACGAGAAGCTCTTTCCGCAGGGATACAGATATCGTTCGCGCCCGTCGCGGACGTTCATTCCAATCCGAACAATCCGATTATTTCCACGCGGGCCTTTGGAAAGGATCCGTCTACGGTGGGCGGCCGCGTTCGCGCCTACATTCGTGGATGTCAGGACATCGGTCTTCTTACAACGGCCAAACATTTCCCTGGCCACGGAGATACCGATACGGATTCTCACGCTGAAGTTCCTGTGCTCGATAAGTCCATACTCGACCTTGAGCAAACCGAATTCCCTCCGTTTATTGATGCGATCTCTGAGGGTGTGGACCTTATCATGACCGCGCATGTGGCGTATCCGGCTGTCGATCCAACAGGCGAGATCGCCACAGCTTCCCACGCAATTCTTACCGATCTGCTGCGTAACCGGATGGCATTCAGAGGCGCAATAATTTCGGACAGCCTGCTCATGGCGGCCGCCGGACAGGACGTTGATGGTTCGAGGGCTGCCGGACAGGACGTTGATGGTTCGAGGGCCGCCGGACAGGACGTTGATGGTTCGAGGGCCGCCGAGATGATCCGCGCAGGCGTCAATATTCTTCTCGACGTGGCCGATCCACCTGCGTTGATCCTGCAGATTGAAGAAGAAGTTCGGGCGGGTCGCCTCGCCGAACACCTTGTATATCAGGCTTTTGAACGCGTATGGGCCTTGAAGACGGGACTCCTTGATCGTTTCGGACCTGAGATATTTTCTGACCCGGGCAGCGTTGTGCGTGTGGGCGCAGAAGAACGCGTTTCCAATCAGATTTTTGCCGACGACATCGCTTCTCGCGCATGCCACATACGTTCCGGATCGGTTTCAAACGCTCGAATAAGTCGCAACGGTTTATGCGTTGTACATGTTTGCCCAAGACCCGTTTATTCTGACCCTGCCATGGAATCCGTGGAGGTTATATTTTCAGAAAGTTTCGCAGATCTATCTTTCATCAACGCATTTCCAGACATGTTCGACGGTCCCGAGTTTTCTGCGGAAATCCTCGCGCGAGCCAGGCAGTCCACCGGCATCGTCGTGCTTGTCACGGCTAAGCCTGCCGCCTGGCAAAAATTTGGTGTTACACCGGAACAGACTGCGTTGATTGACTCGGTTCTCGCTTTACACGGCTCTGTTCTCGTATTCACCGGCTCTCCGGTTGAGGAAATCAGCGAAGATCGCGCGGCTCTCTCTTTCTGCCTCTACAGTGACACGGTCCCTTCGCTTCGGGCGCTCGTCGCCAGACTTTCAGCCATTGCGGACCAGACCGTTTAATATCATGCCTGTCCGAAACCGCTGTCTATCCTCAATCTCGATAACCATGTTCCTGGCCGTAAATATCGTTTTCACATCAGGGTGTGCGGATTCTGAGCCCGACCGGGCTTCAGGCGACGAACTGGCCGAGCAGCTGGCCGAACGGCTGGATGCCGTTTTCGAACTCTACGGCGATGTAGAGGTAGCCGTCTCCGTAATTGATCCTTCCAATGATCTCGTTCTGCACGGAAACGGATCGCGCCTTTTTCACGCGGCAAGCACGATGAAGGTGCCGGTGCTGATTGAACTGTTCAGACAGGCTTCGCTTGGACGATTTTCCCTTGATGATTCGCTTCTGGTAAGAAACGAATTCAAATCGATCGTAGATGGTTCGTTATACGCCATCGAAGATGACAGCGACGATGCGATCTACAAGCGACTGGGCGGTGATATGTCGCTCCGGGAGTTGGCTTACCGGATGATTACAGTGTCTTCCAATCTGGCGACGAATATTCTCATCGATTTTGTGTCGGCCGACTCCGTGCAGGCTACGAGCGAGCGACTCGGAACGATACGTTCCACAACATTACGCGGCGTTGAAGATATTCTGGCCTTTGAGCAGGGTTTGAGTAATCAAATGACTTCCCGGGATCTGGCCACATTGATGGAAGCGCTGAGAACCGGAACGGCCGTCTCGGAGGAGGCGGATGCCGAGATGGTCAATATGCTGCTCGATCAGCAGTTCAACTCGATGATCGCGTCTGGCCTGCCGGATGGCGTTCGAGTGGCCCATAAAACAGGCAGCATTACCCGGATTCATCACGACGCCGCAATCGTGTATCCGCCCCGGGGCGAATCATTCACGATGGTAATCATGACGGAAGGGCTGGAAAATCGCGAAGAGTCGTCCAGACTCATCGCACAGATTGCCGCTAATATCTATGATGTACTGCGCTGAAGGCGCCTGCGGCGGCACGCCTTACCTTGAACAACTGCGACTTTACTTATCTTAAACCCTTAATCTGAATCAGACCCGCCCGGAGCATGTCTTTCCTTCGTCGACTCTTTGTCCGAGAAAAATCCCCCGTTTCTCCCGGCACATCGTCGCAAATTGACCGAGGCGCGGTAGAATCGTTACTTCAAATTCAGGTAAACAATCTCGTTCTTTACGAACGTGCCCTCACGCATCGGTCGTTGCTCCGGGGAGTCGCCGAGCCGCACACACTTTCAAATGAACGGCTGGAATTCCTGGGCGATGCGGTTCTGGGCCTGGTTGTAGCCGATCATCTTTTCAGGCACTTTCCGAATCAGGATGAAGGGTTTCTGACACGACTGCGGGCGAAACTTGTCAATGGTCAATCTCTGGCACGGGATGCCCTGGAACTGGGCCTGGGAGATTTGATCCTGATGAGTGAAATCATGGAATCGTCGGACGGTCGCAGCAGTCGAAGTATTCTTTCCGATGCTTTCGAAGCAGTCATAGGAGCAATTTATCTCGATATCGGCTTTCGGGAAGCAATTCGTTTTGTGGAGCGGACTGTCTTGAAGGATGTAGATCTCCTGCAGCTCTCCAGGCAAAAAGACAATTACAAAAGTTTGCTTCTGGAACTTGCTCAGTCGCGAAAGTGGCCACAGCCCTGTTACCGGGTTACGAATGAGGAAGGACCGAGTCACAATCGAACCTTTACCGTAGAGGTCGTTGTGCAGAATCGCCCATTGGGAGAGGGAACGGCCAAAAACAAGAAAAAGGCCGAACAGGCAGCCGCTCAGGCGGCACTGTTGATCATTGCCGAAGAAGACGGCTGAACGGACTGTCTTCTATCAAAATTGAAAGAACTCGGAGTACCTTTTTGCTCTCCGGGCGTTCATGTCCCGATTTCATTCTGAGCAAAGTTATGCCCGCGACGCTTTATGGTAAAAAGCCTGTCATCCACAGATGTGTTTCGGGACCGCCACGTCGGTCCGTCTGAGCAGGAAATTGCAGAGATGCTCCAGCACCTCGGTTTGCAGTCGCTGGACCAGTTGATTTCAGAAACCGTGCCGGACGCCATCCGGATGGACGGCCGTCTGCAACTGCGCGACCCGTTTACCGAGTCTGAGCTGCTTGCGCGCGCCGGGGAAATCGCCTCCCGAAATCACGTTTTTCGCTCTTTCATCGGGATGGGTTACCATGCGACGGTGACTCCGCCGGTCATACAGCGCGGCATTCTGGAGAATCCATCCTGGTATACCCAGTACACACCGTATCAGGCAGAAATTTCGCAGGGTCGGCTCGAAGCGTTGCTGAACTTCCAGACCATGGTCATCGATCTGACCGGAATGGAAATCGCCAACGCCTCTCTACTGGACGAGGCCACGGCCGCTGCCGAGGCCATGATGATGCTTTACCGCGTGGCAAAAGGCAAAACCCGAAACCGTTTTCTGATTTCAGACACATGCCATCCTCAAACGATCGAAGTGGTCCGCACCCGCGCGGAACCAGTGGGAATCCGCGTCGAGGTCCTTGATCACACGTCGTTTTCGTTCGACGATACCGTTTTTGGCGCCCTCGTGCAGTACCCGGCCACGGACGGAATCATCCATGACTTTGCACCCCTGTGCGACGAGGCGCACGCCACGGGCGCTTTTGTCGTCGTCGCTGCAGACATTATGAGCCTCGCATTGCTTCGGCCTCCGGGTGAATTTGGCGCAGACGTGACGGTCGGATCCACACAACGTTTCGGTGTTCCAATAGGTTACGGCGGGCCCCACGCGGCATATTTTGCGACGAAAGAAAAATATAAAAGACAGACTCCGGGTCGGATTATAGGTGTTTCGGAAGACGCCGACGGCAGACGGGCCATGCGAATGGCCCTTCAAACAAGAGAACAGCATATCCGTCGCGATAAAGCAACGTCGAACATCTGTACGTCACAGGTTCTACTCGCCGTGATGGCGTCCATGTACGCTGTGTATCACGGACCGGACGGAGTTCGTGCGATTGCCGGACGTATTCATGGCTTCACCCGGGCCCTCGCAAGTGTGATGCGTGATCTCGGTTTACCGATTCAGAGTGGGGCGTTCTTCGACACGTTACACCTGACGACTTCGCAGCAACAGCAGACACAGATTCGTTCTGAGGCACTCTCGCGCAAAATCAACCTTCGTTATTTTGAGAACGGCGCGGTAGGTATTTCCCTTGATGAGGCGATTGCTGAAAAAGAATTCCACGCGCTGGTGAACCTCTTTGAAACGGTAACGGGCAATTCGGTTGATGCCGACGGGGCGATCGCTGCCGAAGAAATCGGCTACCATGGTGCATTCGTGCGTACGTCTTCTTTCATGGAACACCCGGTTTTCAATCGTTATCATTCCGAGGTGGAATTAACCCGGTATATGTTTCACCTGGCCTCCAGGGACCTGTCACTCACCACAAGCATGATTCCCCTCGGATCGTGCACCATGAAATTGAACGCCGCTGCCGAATTGTTTCCGATTACCCGGCCGGAATTCAACCAGGTCCATCCTTTTGTTCCCCTTGACCAGGTCGAGGGATACCTCGAATTAATGGGTGAACTCGGGAATTGGCTTGCAGAAATCACGGGTTTCGCAGCCACGTCGTTACAACCCAACAGCGGCGCCTCGGGTGAATTCACAGGACTACTTGTGATTCGCGCCTACCATAAGAGCGTCGGTGAAGCAAAGCGTAACATCTGTTTGATTCCATCCTCCGCGCACGGCACGAATCCGGCCAGCGCGGTCATGGCGGGAATGAAAGTGGTCGTGGTTGCGTGTGATGAAAACGGAAACATCGATGTGGACGACCTGCAGACGAAGGCGCGAGAACATGCCGACGACCTCGCTGCTTTCATGGTGACGTATCCTTCGACACACGGCGTGTTTGAAAAAGGTATCCGTAAGATCTGCGAGATCATCCACAACTACGGCGGGCAGGTTTACATGGATGGTGCAAACATGAATGCACAGGCAGGCCTTTGCCGCCCGGGCGACATGGGAGCAGATGTATGCCACCTGAATCTGCATAAGACATTCGCGATTCCTCACGGTGGAGGCGGCCCCGGCGTCGGACCCATCTGTGTGGCCGCGCACCTCGCAAAATTCCTTCCCGGTCATCCGGTAATCCCGGTCACCGAGAGCCCGAATGCGATCGGACCGGTGGCCGCTGCGCCGTACGGCAGCCCCAGCGTGCTGCCGATTTCATGGGCCTACATCGCGATGTTGGGAGAGCCGGGTCTGAGACGTTCTACAGAGGTTGCGATCCTGAATGCCAACTATATGGCGTCCCGCCTCTCGGAGCATTATGACATTTTATACACCGGTGCCAACGGCCGGGTTGCCCACGAATTCATACTGGATCTGCGCCACCTGAGACAGCATACGTCGCTGACTGAAGTTGATGTAGCCAAACGTCTTATGGACTACGGATTCCACGCTCCAACGATGTCATTTCCGGTCCTGGGAACCATGATGATTGAACCCACAGAGAGCGAAGCGAAATCCGAACTCGACCGCTTCTGCGATGCGATGATTTCGATTCGGGCGGAGATTCGAGAAGTCGAACTGGGACAGGTTGAAGCAAGCGAAAGCGTGCTGGCCAACGCTCCGCACACGGCACAAATGTTAATGAAATCGGACTGGGACGCAAAATATGACCGTGAAAAAGCGGCTTACCCCGCACCATGGACTCGCGAGTTCAAATTCTGGCCGGCCTGCAGACGGATCAATGATGCTATCGGCGATCGGAATCTGATCTGTGCCTGCCCTCCGATCGAGGCGTATACGGAAGAGCAGGTAGACAGTTAGCACCAGTTAACACTTCCCAGATTGTTGCCCGCGGTCTCTTTACAATAATCTGTACAGTTTTCCCGACAACGACCGTCCCAGAAACTCAGCCATTCGGCGACTCTGACGGGCCACGGCAGCCACGTCAATTCCTGTCTCGATACCCAGCCCATCGCAGAGATATACCACCTCCTCGGTTGCAATATTGCCGGTTGCGCCCGGGATGAACGGGCATCCGCCGAGCCCGCCCAACGACGTATCAAATCGGTTTACTCCCGTTTCAAGAGCTGCCATCAGGTTCACGAGACCCAACCCTCGAGTATCATGCAGATGAAGAACAATCGGTACATCACCTGTAACCCCCCGTATCGCTCCCAGTCTCTCTTTCATCATTTCAGGGTTCGCGAGACCGGTTGAGTCGGCCAGGGAGAGTGATTCGATCGGCATCTCGGCGAATCGTTTACAGAGTGCGATCACCAGATCCAGCGGTGTATCTCCAGGATTTTTATAACCAAATACTGTTTGAAGTCCCAGCTGCGTCCGCAGCCCCAATCGAGTGGCTTCGCTGATCATTTTTTCGGCCTGCTCAACGCCCGCCTCTATCGTCATACCTGCATTGTCTTCGCCGTGCCGTTCGTTGGTCGCAATCGAGATGTCGACGCAGCGAAGGCCGGAATCAGCCGCACGCTGAATGCCGCGCATATTCAAGCACAACCCCGTGAAAATTGTCGAAGCTGCCAGATCAGCTTTCGCCGGCAGTTTGTCCACCAGAAGTGCTTTCGCCGGCAGTTTGTCCACCAGAAGTGCTTCCGCCGGCAGTGCGTCCGTCGGCAGTGCGTCCGTCGGTGGTACATCTATCGGCCGTGCGTCCGCCAGAAGTGCGTCTACCACTTCTTCGGCATCGGACATCTGCGGTACCTTGCCCGGATGCACAAACGAGGTCACTTGGATTCGCGACACACCGGCAGCCACCAGTCCGCGGATAACCTCGAGTTTAAGCTCGGTAGGAATCGGTTCCGATTCGAACTGAAAACCGTCTCGCGGACCGACTTCGCAGATCTCGACAGACTCAGGTAATGACTCAGATGACATCAGTACTGGATTTATCAGTTTCTTGGCAGGATTTGTCTTACAAGATCCTCGGCCTTCTCCTTGCTGAAGTGCAATAAGTTTCGAGCTCGAATATCTCCGTCCATTGTTCAATCGTGTAATAAAAAACAGAATGTACTGCTGGTCAGTGCAGGACGACAATTTTTTGGGTGACGGGTTTACCGCTTCCGTTTTACAACGAAATAATCAAAAAAATGAAAATATTTCCGGCTGCATGGACAAAGTATATCTAAGTACTTGCGCACCAATATGTCTATGGGGTCGAAAAAGGGGCTTCTACTCCCGCCGAGCCTGTGCAACCACACTTCACACCCTATTGCCCTTTTCTCTTCCTTCTAAGAGAGTATGCGAATATTCTGTTTCGCCCCGGCTATTTATCGATAACAGAAACCGGATTACCGGTTTTACGGGTCCGGGAACCCCTTTTAAAGAGAATTTTCAGGATGAAATGGCAGCTGGATGAGTCCAGAAGCTATGTATATGCAGACACAGTCGCCAAAAGCATACCATGTGCCATCTTGCGGTGCTCTGAAACCTCAGGAACCACAGTTTCGAAGCCGTCTGTCTTCCATATTTCAAGGGTGTGAAGCGTCGCTGCACACCCTGCGATCGCGAATGTATGACCGATGCATTGCGTACAATGTATGATGATCGGGTTTCAGCGTCACTGTTCAGACAGGAATGCTCTCAAGGAATGATTGATGGGAAGCAAACAAAAAAGAACGCTGGACGTGTGGTACCACATCCAGCGCCAGGTCGAAGATCGTGACCGGAACCCCCACCGAATTCGGGTCACAGAAGCTTATGGGAGGTAGCTTTACATCTTCAGACGTACAGATTCGATTATTGAAATTCGATTGTTCAGAGTCTCGGATTCAGGGCTGCGAGTTCAATGTCTTGTGCTACGCATGTCCGTCAATATCTCTGACATTTCTTCCGGAGCAGGCACGTTCAAACGACCATCTTTTTCGTCATCAATGACTTCGGTCATAAAACGTGCGAAGGCCATGCGTTCGGTTGCTGTTATTCCTTCGTGGTCGAAAGTCCGCATCATTCTTTTCCAGACGCGCTCGGTAATATCACCGTTGATATAACGGGAAAAAAGTACGGAGAATGCGGTTTGACGCGGGACTAATGAAATTGTCTGCATGTTGATCTGGACCCTTCCAGGTTAAAGTGGTTTGATCGTACTGGTTGCAACCTGAGTCAGGGCAGTTGCAAATACCAGGCCTTTTTTCTTTGACCCATCAGAACTGCATCTCATAACCTCTGATTACGCGATTGATAAAAATGAATATTTAGCGTCCACAGGCACGAAAACAGCGATAACGGCATACACCATTACTCACGTAAGCTATTGTTTTTTAAAAGGATCAAGTAAATAAAAAAGGTTCTCTCCCTGTTCTGCCGTTTTCTGAAAAACGGTCCTCAGGGTCTGTTCAGTGCCGGGGGGAATTTTTTCCCCTGAGTACCGATCATTCTTCCTTGCCCGTTTCTGCAAAAGGAAAAAAGCGCACTTTGCAGAGGACACTCAGGTCGACCGCACGTGTACAGAGCCATCGGTCTCACAGCAATGGGGCGCTTTTGTGTCAGGAAACGACGATTTCCTTGCGCAGACGCGCTACCGGCGTTCCCATTTGCTCGCGATATTTTGTCACGGTGCGCCGGGCGATATGAAATCCTCTGTCCGACAGTATGGTAGCAATTTTCTGATCGGAAAGTGGCTTCTTCTTGTCCTCTTCGACGATGATTCCATAGATGATGGCTTTGACTTCTTTATTGGACACTTCCGTACCATCGTCGGTCGCGAGACCTTCCGAGAAGAAATACTTCAACTCGTAGACCCCAAAATCCGTCTGTACGTATTTACCGTTAACCACTCGACTGATCGTCGAGATGTCCATACGGATCACTTCTGCAATATCCTTGAGGATCATCGGCTTCAGGTGTCCTTCTCCCAGTTTGAAAAAGTCTTCCTGCTGATGAACGATTTCGTGCATTACGAGCGTCATGGTCTGCTGGCGCTGCTGAATGGAATGGATGAACCACCTGGCAGATTCAAACTTGGACTTCAGGAATTGTTTGGTTTCCGCCTCATACGATGATTTTGCCTTGTCTTTCTCCGCCACGATTTTCTCGAGCATCTCCCGGTACGATTTCGATACACGAAGCTCGGGTGCATTGGCGCTATTCAGATAGATGATGAAGCCATCGTCGTCATTCCGCACCGTAAAATCCGGCGTGACGTAATTCGATGATGCCGAAAATGCCCCCTCTCCCGGCTTCGGATCGAGGCGCTGAATGAGTTCATACACCTCCTTCAGCTGCTCCCCGTCGATGTGCAGCCGACGCATGATTGCCTCATAATGCTTCATCGTGAACTCCTTGTAAGCGCGGTGGAGCATTTCGACTGCCGTATCGCGCCCAGCGGTTTCCGCAGAAAGCATATCGAGCTGTACGAGCAGACATTCCTGCAGATCACGCGATGCCACGCCCACGGGATCAAGCCGTTGAACACGGTATAACACACTTTCGATGTCTGATTCGCTCAGCAACACACCGTGATTAAAGGCCAAGTCGTCGATTATGGACTCCAGCGGTCGACGCAAATAACCGTCGTCATCGATCGAGCCAATAATCTGATCCGCGACCAGTTCCTCGTTGTCAGTCAGCTCCAGAAAGGCAAGTTGTTTGCGGATGGACTCAAGCACAGAGTCCAATGCCGGCTGTACATATTCCTGGCGATCTTCCTCGGCGCTGCGATCCACACGAGCCTTGTATCCATATAAATCGTCGCCGTTATCCAGCAGCTCGCTCCAATTGTATTCTTCTTCTTTCGAATCCTTCTCTTCACCCTCTTTCGTCTCTTCCCGGGTGTCGTCCGCGGTCTCCGCCGTCAACTTTTCGTCGAGTTCATCCAGGCCTTCTTCCAGCATCGGATTGATTTCCATTTCAGCCTTGATGCGCTGCTCGAGGGCAAGGGCCGGCAACTGCAACAGTTTGATGTACTGAATCTGTTGCGGTGACAGCTTTTGCTGCAGCGATTGCCGTTGTGAAAGGTGTAACATGCTTAGCGGTTATGGCCTTGTTTCCAGGAAGACGAGGCGACGTTTGTTACAGGCTTCCCTGAAACGAGCGTACCAGTCTGATCCGTATTTACGAACAAGTGGTTTTTCTGAGTAATCGGACAGAAATGTGTTATGCTTTACGCCTGATGTTACTCCAGGCTTACAAATCTCAATTTTTTCGTAGTTCAGGGCGTCAAAATCTCCAAGATCAGTGACGCGAATCGGATACAAATGACAGGAGATCGGCTTTTCGAAAGTGGTCTTCCCGGCGTTATAGGCCTCTTGGATAGAACATCTGGCCACAGGGCCGTCGTAACGTACAAAAACACATTCCGACGTCCCGACACAAGTTGTGGCAAATTCACCGGTGGACGTCTTCTCCCATACTCCTCGCGACCTGATCACGTCCAGCGCTTCGGGTCGCAGTTTTTCGCGAACGACGGAAAGCACCGCTTCCACCTGCTTTTTTTCTGCCGGTTCCAGTGGTGCACCGGAGTCCCCCTGCACGCAGCAGGCACCCAGACAGGCACCCGGATTGCACTCGAAAGATGCCTCCAGCAGGTCGTCGGAAATAAGAATGTTATCCACCACAAACATGATGCCTATTCTATTGTGCAAACCATTGGTTGTCAAACGAATATCACTCAGAATCGCTTCACAGCATAGATTAAGGTCGTCGAAAATCAGTATGTTATTCGATTCCTTCAATCTATGCAGATCCCATGCCGGAACACCCCGGTCAAGTCAATCCGGAGCCGCTCTCTGACGATGCAGACGTCGAGCGTGCCCTTCGCCCGAAGAGGCTCGAAGACTTCATCGGACAGCAAAACATCAAAGATAACCTGGTCATATTCATGACCGCGGCGCAGCACCGTGGAGAGTGTCTGGATCATGTCCTGCTTACTGGTCCTCCCGGTCTCGGTAAAACGACGCTCGCCTATATTATCGCCGGCGAAATGGGTGCCAGCATGAAATCCACGTCCGGGCCGGTGCTCGATAAACCTGCCAGCATCGCGGGAATCCTTACGAACCTCAACGAAGGTGATGTGCTTTTCATCGACGAGATCCATCGCCTCTCCTCAGTGGTTGAGGAATATCTGTATGCGGCCATGGAGGACTATCAGATCGATATCCTGATCGATTCGGGTCCGAGCGCCCGAAGCGTGAAAATCGCTCTCCCTCCCTTCACGTTGATCGGAGCAACAACCCGGAAAGGCCTCCTGACCTCACCGCTTCGAGCCCGGTTCGGGATAGATTTCAGGTACGATTATTATACCAGTGAACTGCTGACACACATTGTCCGGCGAAGCGCGGGGATTCTTGGCGTAGATATCACGGACGACGGTGCGGTCGAAATCGCCCGCCGAAGCCGTGGAACCCCCCGCATTGCGAACCGACTGCTTCGACGCACACGAGATTTCGCAGAAGTCGAAGGTGACGGACGCATTACGCGCCCCCTCGCTGATCATGCGCTGAATGCCCTGAGTGTCGACCAGGAAGGCCTCGACGACATGGACGCAAGAATCCTTCTGACACTGATTGAAAAATTTGGCGGCGGCCCGACGGGTCTGACCAATCTCGCCGTGTCGGTTGGTGAAGAAGCAGACACTATCGAAGAAGTTTACGAACCCTATCTGATTCAGGAAGGATTCATAGAACGCACTCCTCGAGGCCGTATTGCATCGGCGCGCGCGTACAAACATTTCGGGCGCATCGTCCCGCCCCGCGCAAATGATCTTTTTGAGAAAAGTGACCAAGGCTGAAATCGGCCTGAAAAGGATACGACCTTCCTCCCGGAAAATGGTCCTTTTCGTATATTCACAACGTCGTAGCGTAAGTACCATCCAGAAGTCTGCACTCTGAAATCGGATGAAAACCCACCTTTTTCCAGGCACCGTATTGGTCCCTCTCACGGCTGTTTTCTTATTCTTCGTCGCCGTTACCGGATCATCGCGCGCACAGGATTCGTCGCCGGACCTCGGCGATTCGCTGTATGTGCCCGGGGAATACCGGATTTACACGGGTCGCGGCGAACCCGCAACCATGGAAGACATCGCCATGGCGATGAGCCGCAGTCAGGTTGTATTTGTAGGTGAGACACACGACGATCCAACGGGCCACATGATGGAGTTCGAACTCCTCAAAAAAGCCTATGAGATTTCGTCGGACACCAGCGCGAACAGCACACGAAAAGTCGCCGTATCGCTCGAATTTTTCCAGAACGATACGCAGCGAATCGTTGATGAATACCTGGCGGGTCTGATTACGGAGAAAGCGTTCCTCGCCGACAGTCGGCCTTGGCCCCGGTACAAAACAGATTACCGCCCGATCGTCGAATTTGCGAAAGAGAACGGTCTTGCTGTAATCGCCGCCAATGCTCCGCGACGCTACACGAACCGCGTAACCCGTCTGGGACGTGAATCCCTGGACGACTTGGGATCCGAAGCCCGGAGTTTCCTGCCGCCTCTTCCCTACAGTCAGCCGTCCAAGGCGTATCGCGATCAATGGATACAGATTATTACAGGAGTGATGGAAATGGAACAAATGAAATGCGGCAAACCGATTGAGACTCCATCTGCCGCGAACGCCACCGACGAAGAAAAACAAGCACCTCCCGCCGGCGCTCACGGTAACATGGGCAACCAGCTGCACAGCCAGGTTTTGTGGGATGCATCGATGGCGTACCGCATAAGTGAATACCTGCTGGCAAATCCAGAAGCGCTTGTCCTGCACATGGTGGGTTCGTTTCATGTCGCGCGGGGCACCGGTACTCCAGAGCATTTACAATATTACCGCCCGGGCACTGCGGCCATGATCATCCTGATGCGGGCGGTCGACGACATTGAAACATTTGAGCAGGCCCCGTCCGGAACGTGGGGTGATTTTGTCATCCAGACTGACGAGTCAAAAACCCTCGAAGCCATCGAGTGCGCGCGGATGTAACGAACGACTGTTTTGGAGGACAAAGTGATATGAACGGGCTTCCAGACTACACCAACAGTTTTAAATGACACCAACACTCTTTTCCCCCCGTTCGAGTCATCTTTTAAGGAATACAGGCGTAGCAGTACTTAATTGCTGGTTGCGGCCCACTGAATCACCCCCACTGAACTTGTCACAACGGTTTCAAACCGTGTCCAATGATTGACGGCATATCGGAAATATTGAGCCTTGAATTCCGGTGGGTACTCGTCGGGTCGTTGTTTATTACGTTTTCGATCTCGAAACTGTACCGTAACAGAGCGCGCAAAGCCAGGCTGCACGATCGGGAAATCCATCGCACGGATGAAAATATCGTCATGATCCTAGCGAGGCTGTTAACTGCTATTCCGCTGTTTATGGGCGTTTTTGCATACATGATCCACCCGGAATGGATGGCATGGGCTCACTTGGACCTGCCGGTCTGGGTGCATGGCGTGGGCACTGCGATGGTTATTCTTGCCGTCCCGATGGGATACTGGATCATGAGCAGCCTTGGCGACAATGTCAGTGAAACCATCTATACACGGCACGGACAGAAACTCATTCAGCACGGTCCGTATCGTTGGGTCAGGCATCCGCTGTACACAAACGGAATGATGCTGTTCATGGGCGCTGGAGTCGGCGCTGAAAATGCGTTTATCATCCTGTTTACCCTGATTACCTGGGCGGGAATTTACCGCCTGGTGATACCCCAGGAAGAAGCCGAATTGCTCGAACGTTTTGGCGAAGACTACAAAGAGTATATGGCCCGCACGGGCAAATTGCTGCCTCAGCTTCGTTCTTCAGAACCGGAAGCCGCCGCTAACGGAAAAACCGGTTTTTAAGGCTTTATTCCAGCCTCGATTACTCCAGCATCGCCTACCCCAGCCTCGATTACTCCAACATCGCGCGGTTCAGAATCGAGAGCGGCATCGATCCTCCCAGCAGAATCTGGTCGTGAAAGTCGCGAATATCAAATGCATCTCCCCGTTTTATTTTCAAATCATCGCGCAATTGCCGGATAGCCAGTTCGCCCAGTTTGTACGACAGGGCCTGCGCTGGCATCACCATATAACGTTCGATCTGGTTGGCGGCACCACGACGATTCCAACCGGGCAGAGAGCGAACCATATATTCAATCGCCTCTTCCCGCGACCAGCCTTTGGCATGTAAACCCGTGTCGACGACCAGTCTCACAGCGCGAAACAACTCCGAATTCAGCCTGGCAATGTCCGAATAGGCCTCGTTGTACAACCCGAGCTCCGATCCCAGACTTTCGGTATAAAGCGCCCACCCTTCCGTGTAGGCCGCAAAATATATCGCATTCCGGAAATCCGGAAGGTCGCTTGATTCCTGCTGCAAAGAGATCTGATAATGGTGACCCGGAATCGCTTCATGTGCAAACAACGATTCCATTCCCATCACGCTGAACTGCTCGGGATCGAATATCGGAACGTAGAAAATACCGGGACGCGAACCGTCCGGAGCGCCACGCTGGTAATGCGCACTCGATGATGCGGCACGAAATCCGTCGATCTGCCGCACTTCAAAAGGCGTAATGGGTCGCAGCCTGAACAGCCGGTCCAGGTACGGATCCATTTTATTTTCGAGTGCGGCGTATGCCTGCAGAATGCCATCCACGCTGTGAAAAGGCGTCATTCGATCGTCCTGATAAAACTGCCTGACAAAATCTTCCAGCGAACCATCGAATCCGGTCTCCTTCTTGATCGCATTCATTCCCGCTCGGATTCTGGACACTTCTGCAAGACCAAGGTTATGAATATCCTCAGCGCTCATGTCCGTGGTCGTCCAGTACCGGATCAATTCCCGGTACATGTCCGCTCCGCCGGGAATGTCTCCCAGCCCATCGGTCGAACGCGCCGCAGACAGGTATTCGTTCTCCATGTAATCCAGGAGCCGTGCGTAGGCGGGTAACACGGTCTCCCGTATTTCAGCCAGATATTGACGCTCAAGGTCCTGATCATCAGATTCATCTGCATCAAGATTTTGTAGTGGCCGCGCAAAAATGCTTTCTTCTGTGTGCGTTTCTGCAATTGACCGGAGCTGCGGAAGGACCCGTCTGACGATAACGGCCGGAAGCACAATCCCGTTTTCAACGCCCCGCCGCATGTTCGCGATGGCCGTATCCACCCAGAGCGCAAACCCGCGCATCCGACCGATGAAATTCTGATAATCGCGCGAGGTCTCAAATGGATGGACGCCGTCGCCCGAGCCGAGTTGGGCGAATTCGACGGGCATCGAAAACATCTGATTGACCGGCATCAGATGATCATCGTGTTCGAGCAGGCGCAGCGTGGTCAGCAGCGTCCACTTCAGAATATCGTAGTTGAGATGGTCCGCTTTGCTCAGCCCTTTACGCTCGAAGGCGGCGAGATCATCAAGCGTTGAGGCCGACAGCATTCTGACCGCTGCCCGGTGCGATTCGGAGATGTCTACGGGCAAGAGATGATCGTAATCATGAATGCCGAGCCCCGTGGCTTCAACCGGGTTCAGCATCAGCCAGGATTGATAATAGGTGGCGAAGATCCCATGTAATGCGGCATTCTTCGCAGATGCAGAATCATTCTGCGCCGAGGCACAACCGGCACAAACAATTACAATGGTCAGTATCGCAGCGTACAATCGGTACATCTGTATCATTTCGATCTGGGCAGGGTGACGTGGTACTGGTCCTGTCGCGTGCCTCCACAGGTCGTTTTCAGAACGTGTAAACTGGCCCGGGTTGGCAATTCCGACCCGGCGATATGGCTTGCTCGCAACGGCTGTACGCAATCCGGGAAACTGCGGTTTCAAACATCCGTACTCGAGCTGGTCCAGATATCAATCCTGCATCAAAAACAACCCGAATATGCGATCAGAAGCAACAACCGTAGAAGAGTATCTCGCCGAATTGCCCGATGAGCGGTCTCAGGCGCTTTCCGTCGTCCGTCAAACAATTCTGGCAAATCTGGATAAGGGTTTCCATGAAAAAATGAACTGGGGCATGATATCGTACGAGGTCCCTCTTGAGGTATATCCCGACACCTACAACGGTCAACCGCTGATATATGCAGCGCTCGCCTCGCAGAAGAATCATATGGCAGTCTATCTGCACTGCATTTATTCAGATCCCGTTGCGACAGAAACATTTAAAGTAAAATACAAAGCCACAGGAAAACGATACGACGTAGGAAAATCGTGTGTTCGTTTTAAGAAACTCGAAAATCTCCCCCTCGAATTGATCGGCGAATACGTGGCCTCACACAGTCTCGAAAGCTGGATTAAGCTCTACGAGAATGTGAAGGGTAAAACAAACGTTGATCAGCGTCAATAGTTTTTCCTGGCCGGATAACCGAAACCAAGACATAGTCAGATGGGCACAAGACCAACGAAATTAGTAGCGACACACGTGCCGAGGATGGCAATCATGATTTCATCATTCTCCGTTGAACGCGGCAGGCTCCCTGCCAACAAATTCGAACAAGGATCGCTTGTGTGATAAAACCCACCTAAAAAAGTGCAATAACGGCGATCGTGTAACGCTTTATTATCTCGTTTCAGTTTTCTTATCTCGCGATGACCAGACTCGTCGTGAATCCCGTCCCTTCGTCTCTCAGAAAATAGATTCCGGGCTCGATGCCCGCCGCGCTGACGGGTCCTGATCGAAATCCGTGTCCGAACGCACGGTCTTGAGATGAAAAAGGCTGGTTTTTGATTCCCGGCTTTTATGATTCGACTGTTTCAGCCGAAACACTGAGCAAACTGAAATTCAGAATCAGGTACTCGGTGTTTCTGATTGAAAAGTGGTGTATTCATACTCAGCCTTCTGGCAGGACTCTATCTGTTCTATCCGGAAAAGGCGGTGACCTATGGTCCGGGCGCGGTAGCCCCGGACGAACCATCGCAAACCAACTTGGCCGAAAAAACCACTATTGAGCTGAACGGATACGAACTCACCACGCTGGCTGAATTCGATATTACGGCCCGCGTACTTTCGACTCGCAGCTATTCCTCCGGACGGGAATCTGAACTGTCTCCGCTCGATTTTGCGCTGGGGTGGGGCGATATGTCGGATGAAGTTTTCCTGCATCACTTTACCATCTCGCAGCGCGCGCGCTGGATGCACTGGAAAACGAGCGAACTGCCTATGCCGAAGAGGGAAATCATAAAGCATACGGCAAACATGCATATTATCCCGGCCAACGAAACGCTGGCGAACGAACTTGAGAACGTATTCAAAGGCCAGGTCGTTCACCTGAGTGGTTTCCTTGTTCGCGTGCGTGCTTCTGACGGATGGACGTGGACCAGTTCGATGTCTCGGGACGACACCGGCAGCCGGGCCTGCGAAGTTTTTTATGTCGAATCCTTTATGGTCGTACAGGGGGCCGAGGAGGCTCGCA
Organism: Bacteroidota bacterium; assembly: GCA_022571255.1. GTDB lineage: Bacteria > Bacteroidota > Rhodothermia > Rhodothermales > UBA10348 > N075bin62. Next base: position 26,211 of record JACZYD010000001.1, on the reverse strand, counting down.
GAACAGGCTCGTTCTTCGAGGGCTCTCGAAGGGCTCTAAGCCACCCTGCCCCGGGCATCCACGTGCCATGTATCCACAATTTCGTCACCTTCTACGACGAAGAATACGTGCTGGGTGTTGAGCGCAACACAGGCGTGGTTCGGAATGACCCGAATGCGATCACCTACGCTGAGCGTCGATCCACCGGGTACCCTGACCCAACCGTGCTCCTCAGAGAGACTCGAAATAACGGCGTGCGGGAGCGGTTCCATCGTCCGAGAATTATATAGAATGGCTCCATACCCTTCCATCCCCGGGGCGATGTCTGAGGTAAATACCTTTTTCCCGGCATCCAGAAACAGGCGTTCGGTGCCATTGGGATCGCGGCGCTTGCTGATGACTGTCGTCAGCACGGTCAACGCACATTCAGACCAGTCCGCTACCTTCAAACCAAGCTGAATGCAGTCGTTAAAGACGTAATTGCCCGGGCGAATTTCCGTGATCGAAAATCCGTCGTTCCACGCGTTCTCGAAATAGCGCATCGACGGCGTGGAGCCAATGCTGATTTCGAATCCGGAATCGGCGTGGATGATACCCGCCGCGGCCAGTTTCCCGGCAAACGAAATCATCCGGTCACGCTCCCTCTCTGATGCATCACGCAGGGCTTCTTCCTGTGTCTGCTCTGCGCTCGATGGGCCATTGTACGCATCGCCTGCATGGGTCAGGATTCCGCAAATCGAGAGTCCTGGCATTTCAGACACTGCGCGCACAAACAGGATACTGTCTTCCCGGTCCCACGGAACACCACATCTTCCGTATCCGCAGTCTATTTCTATAAGGACTTCGGCGGTAAGATCCCGGTCTGCGAAATAGCCGGACGCAGCGCGGGCTCCCTCCAGCGTGTCCACGCAAAAAGAGATCCGCGATTTCTCGTGGAGCTTCGCAACATGCGCAAATTTATCGTCACCGACGAGGATGTATGCGATGCGAATATCGTCAAACCCGGCCTCTGAGTAGACCTCGGCCTCGCCGACTTTTGCCACCGTAATGCCCCTTGCGCCAAGATCCAGCTGTTCGCGCGCAAGCGAAACCGATTTGTGTGTTTTTGTATGCGGTCGAAGCCTGACGCTGTTTTGGTCGGCTTTCTGCTGCATGGCCTCCAGGTTTCGGCTCAACCGCACACGGTCGACCAGAAAACAGGGCGTAGCGAGATCAGATATTCTTTCAGGATCCGACATGGCCCATAGCAGCCCGTACGCGGTTTCTGGCGCGTTCAAGTGCAGCCACAGCACTTTCGCGTTCCAGCGTTTCGCCCGCTTGGGCGAGTATAGTCTTCGCTCTCTCTTCCGATTTCCGGGCGCGATCCAGATCGATTTCAGACAGCAGTTCGGCACTCTCGGCAAGCACGGAAACCGTATTGTTCAACACCTCCAGAAATCCGCCGGATGTGGCGAACTTGATACTCTCTCCCGAGGGAATCGTGACCCGCAATGTGCCAACCTCGAACGCAGCGATCATCGGAGCATGGTTCCGAAGTACCTCGAACGAACCACTGACACCCGGCGCTTGAATGCCCGTCGCTTCACCGGTGAATACTTTTCCAGCCGGAGAAACTATTTCTACGATGAGATTGCTCATATCATGCTGACCGTTAATGGTTGATCGCGAAGGCGCGCTCGCCTACGCGTCTTCCTTTAGCATGCGCTCGCCGTCCTCGATGACATCTTCGATCGCACCTTTGTATGCAAATGCCTGCTCGGGAAGATGATCCAGTTCACCGTCCAGAATCATCCGGAATCCTCGAATGGTATCCTCAAGTTTCACGTATTTACCGGGGGTGCCCGTGAACTGCTCGGCCACGAAGAACGGCTGGCTCATATAGCGCTGAGCACGTCGTGCCCGGCCGACCGCCAGTTTGTCGTCATCACTCAACTCGTCCATACCCAGAATCGCGATAATATCCTGCAGGTCCCGATAACGCTGAAGAAGCTCTTTAATCGCTGTCGCGGTATTGTAGTGCACGTCACCGATTACATGCGGATCCAGGATCCGGCTTGTAGAATCGAGCGGATCAATGGCCGGGAAGATTCCGAGCGAGGCGATGTTACGCGAGAGAACCGTGGTAGCATCAAGGTGAGAAAACGTGGTCGCGGGCGCAGGATCGGTCAGGTCATCGGCAGGGACGTAAATGGCCTGCACCGAGGTGATCGAACCTTTTTTGGTCGATGTAATTCGTTCCTGCATCTCACCCATCTCCGTGGCAAGCGTAGGCTGATAACCCACCGCACTGGGCATTCGACCAAGCAGGGCAGAGACTTCAGAACCTGCCTGCGTAAAACGGAAGATGTTGTCGATGAACAGTAACACGTCGCGCCCGCCCAGATCGCGAAAATATTCAGCAACCGTAAGACCGGAAAGGGCAACACGAGCGCGTGCTCCGGGAGGCTCGCTCATCTGACCAAATACGAGCGTGATGTTAGAATTTTTCAGGGCTTCAGGATCTACTTTCGAGAGATCCCACTCGCCCTTTTTCATCGATTCGAGGAACTCTTTTCCGTAGTCAATGACCCCGCTTTCAAGCATTTCGCGGAGAAGATCATTGCCCTCGCGCGTGCGTTCTCCCACGCCTGCAAATACGGAGAGCCCCTCGTGTTCCTTCGCGATATTGTTGATCAGCTCCATGATGATGACGGTTTTTCCTACACCGGCGCCACCGAAAAGACCGATCTTTCCGCCACGTGAGTAAGGCTCAATCAGGTCGATAACCTTGATGCCCGTCTCAAACATCTCGGCACTTGTGGTCAGATCTTCAAATGCCGGAGGAGCTGCGTGTATCGGACGACGACCTTCTTCTTTCGGCTGCGGAATACCGTCGATCGCTTTGCCAATGACGTTAAAGAGTCGACCACGAATATTCTCCCCGATGGGCATGGAAATAGCCTGCCCCAGACTGATGACTTTCGCTCCGCGCTCAACGCCGTCGGTCGAATCCATGGCGATTGTGCGAACCACGTTTTCGCCGAGGTGCTGCTGCACTTCCAGAACTATCGGGTCGGCATCGGGCCGCTCGATTTCAAGGGCATGAAGAATTTCCGGAACACTTCCCGCGGGAAACTGGGCGTCAATTACCGGACCAATAATCTGAACTACTTCACCTGTTACCGTCTTTACTTCCATCTGAAATTATTCGGGTAGATGTTGCTTGAATTGCTGTCGGGACGTGAACTGAACGAGCACAAAAAATACGGAGATTATTCGGATTCAGCGTGCTTCGAACGGCATGAGAGCGCTCAGGATCGCAAAGAAACGAGGAATTTTAAAGGACCGGATCGAAAGTTCACGGATCCAGTGCGCCAGTGGTCATAAACGTCCCGCGCCATCGGTCACGGATCCGGTACGTCACCGGCAACGGATCCGGTGCGCCACCGGTCATAAACGTCCCGCGCCATCGGTCATAAACGTCCCGCGCCATCGGTCACAGAGCCGGTGCGCCACCGGTCATAAACGTCCCGCGCCATCGGTCACGGATCCGGTGCGCCATCTCCTCCGAAATGGTCGAACCCCCCACCCCCGCTACCATCAAGCGGAATGATCTGACCATCGGCGCTTAAAGCACGAACGCCGACGCTCTTCTCTTCGACACGACCTATTATGACGCAGTGACCCGCGTGAGCAACTTTCTGCGCATCATCAGGATGCGCCGCGAAAAGAAGCTCATAATCTTCGCCGCCAAAAAATGCATACATATCTACATCCTGCATGAACTGATCTGCGACGGCCCTCGTGACCGGATCAAACGGCAGATTGGAAACCTGCACTGTCGCCCCGACTCCGCTTTGTGTACAGATATGGTTCAATTCCGATGCCAGGCCATCCGATATATCAATCATTGCACTCGGTCTGACACGCAATTCCTCAAGAATGTCTACGAAATCCAGCCGCGCTTCCGGCTTCAAGTGGCGATCGATCACGTATCGGTGGGGCTCCAGATCCGGCTCATATTCCTCGCCAAGCTCCTCCAACGCTTTTCGCTGTTCTGCGAGTATTTGAAGGCCGGCGTAGGAAGCCCCCAGGTCGCCGGTCACACACAACAGGTCGCCCACATTCGCACCGCGCCGGAAAACAAGGTCTTCAGCAGCCGCTTCTCCGATGATAGTCACCGACATCGAAAGCGCGCGCGACGAAGTGGTGTCTCCTCCGACAAGTTGAACGCCGTAGGTTTTGCATGCGAGAGCTATACCGTCGTACAGACTCTCAAGCATCTCGAGAGATACATTTCGCGGAATTCCGAGCGCGATCGTCGCCACGCGCGGACGGGCGTTCATGGCCGCGATATCGCTCACGCTGGCTGCGATGACTTTGATTCCCAGATATGACATGGGTGTAAACCGGCGGTCGAAATGCACGCCTTCGATCAGCGCATCCGTTGTGATTACCTGCAATCGTCCTTCGGTAGCCCGGTACACGGCCGCATCATCTCCAGAGCCGCACACGACCAGTTCGGACGGCTCGTCGTCGCCCTTTACCCGCGCCATCAATCGATCGATCAGACCGAATTCGCCGACCGTGGAAACAGGAGTAAATTTTTCACTCATTCGTGTTTGCCTGAAAATCTGTGTTATGGTCCGCTGCGGCGGCGGTGTTATGGCCCGCTGCGGCGGCGGGGCCGTTAAGGCCGTCGACCCACTGAAACATCATTGCACAGGCCCCGGAAAGCATATTTTTCCGAGCACCGTGGGCCGCGAAGCCCCGGTCGCTCCCGGTATATTTGTAGGTACGCCATTCAACGTTTCATGCGCAAGGACCGCGAAACAAATAGCCTCTTTCGCATCCGGATCAACGTCGTATTCATCGGTGGTTTGAACGGGAACAGGATGGAAACCTTTTTCCAGCCGATCCATCACGGCACGGTTATGGACGCCACCACCGGAGATCAGGATCCGACTTAACGATAAATCCGATTTCACGAATCGTTCCCAGGCGCACAGAATCGAATCGGCAGTGAACGCAGCCACAGAAGCAAACAGGTCCTCGGTAGAGACTCCCAGAGCGTCGCAACGCGCGATTAATTCGTTCACGTACCGGGCCGAGAACAGCTCTCGCCCCGTCGAGCGAGGTGGTTTCCGATCAAAAAACGGATGTTTCAAAAGTTCGGCGAGCAATGTGGCGTCCGGTGTACCCCGCAGAGCCATTTCACCGCCCTCGTCGAAAGGAGCGTCGAGGTATTTCACCGCCAGGGCATCCAGAATCATATTACCCGGACCGGTATCAAAAGCATACACTTCATCGACATCAGCGTTGGCCGGCAATATCGTTGCGTTTGCAATGCCGCCCAAGTTGATAAGCATCCGGTGTTCTGTCGCGTGCCGAAATGTCACGTAATCAAAATATGGCACCAAGGGCGCACCCTGACCTCCAAGGGCCATATCCGCCACACGAAAATCACCGATGACAGGAAGGCCGAGCCGTGCGGCCAATACGGACGGATCTCCGGCTTGAAACGATCCCGATACCAAGCGACCGGCGAGACGGACCTCGTCCGGATGATGATACATCGTCTGCCCGTGAACGCCGACCGCGTCAAAGTCGCTGAGAGAAACGTGCCAGCCGGCTACGGCGAATAATATGGCTTCCTCATATTCCTGTGCCAGCAGATCACCAAGCAGTGTCAGTTCGACGAGGGAAGCGGACTCGGCCTGGCTGTTCCGCAGTAAAATTTCTTTGACACCATCGCGATACGGTACCGAGCGATACCCCTTCAAACTCCAGGTCAGTTCATCGCCCGAACCCGAAATGTGTACGTCTGCGATATCGATTCCGTCCAGCGACGTTCCGGTCATGAGGCCGAGCATCCGCCGCTCTGTAGACTTGAAAAGTATCGAAAACGGATGATTCATAGGATTCCACTGAATTTCAGATTCCTGGAATCAGGAGGCAAGACAGAGCGCAAGCCTAATTTCGAGCAATCGCTCTCGTAAACATGTCTGCCGCCTTTTCTGCAAACTCATCTTTGCGAGTCGGATGTTGTACTGCCAGTTTCTCGTAGACGTCGCCGGCTTCCGAAAAATAATTCTGCGAGGCATAAATTCGGGCCAGCGTTTCGGATACCACATCATCAATATCGTTTCTCAGCTCGGCATCCGAGATGGTTTCGATATCAGGATCAGGGATGATGTGCGCCGAATCCAGTTCGTCGATAAGACGGTCCAAGTCTTCGATTCGCTCTACCCAAAGCTGTTTTTCGGGGCGGACAACAGACTTTGTGACCGCAGAATCTGACGGATTCGGTGTGGAATCGCCAAGTACGATCTTTTCGGACTCGATCTCTTTCGGAACAGATGAGTCAGGAGCAGAGCCTTCGGACTTCATTACGTCCGGATCATGCTCGCTCTCATTGATTTCCTCAAGAGGCGGTACCAGATTCATTTCACGGATCGGAGCCGAGGCAGGGTTGGGCAGAAGAGTGCGTAAAACCGCGCTCTCATAACTGACGGATACTTCCGTACTCATCGGATTGATCGAATACGCATGCTCCCAGTGCAGGATCGCGTCCTTGAATCGGGCCTGGCTTTCAGCAATTTTGGCCAGCAGCACGTGCGCCGCCACGTAGGCTTGATCATGGTCTACCAGCCTTTCCAGGGTAATTCTTGCCCCGTCATAATCGCCTTTTTCGAGTAGCGAAGCAGCAGAACGAAGATCAGGAGTTGACATCTTCAGGAGATCAATGGTGTGCAACGACCCGCATTCCGGAACACGATCGCGGGACGAAGGCTGTCAAAATACGTCAAAGTTACCAGTTCGACGTGGCCGCTGTGAAAATGTCGTCGACTAATTTACTCAAGACCGCGAGAGCAGCAATCTGCTCTTGCTCAGGGGCAAGCGGATCGTACTCTTCAAAGGCAGAAAAAGATCGATCCAGAAGAGATTTATCTTCAACCTGATCGCTGTAGCGGGCCGTCGCGGTAATGGTTACCCGGTTACGGCTGGCCTGCTCCTGCCCGGTAACGGACGTGGGCAGGTTCTGATATCGGTTGATGGTCACTTCAAGCAGAGCGTCTCCATTTTCCGGGCGAGGATCAAGAGAAAGCCTCGTCTGTCTCACAAAGCGGTTAATGAGCAGCTCGGTCATTTGTGCATCCAGCATTTCGACCGTACTGATGCTGTTGTCCTGCACCAGAGGAATAGCGATCGTTCCCAAGTGTGACGGTATCGAAACACCTGAAAAACTGTAGTACCCACAGGCGGAAAATTGCACGTTGATTATCAGAAACAGCGCAGATATGTACGCAATCCGAAGGGTCGTATGTTTTCGCAGAATCACGATTCTTCTTCGGCGGCATCCGACTTTTCATATTCCTTGATCTTGCGGTACAAGGTTCGCTCGCTGATCCCGAGGACTTCCGCAGTCTGTCGACGGTTTCCGTTATATCGTTTGAGCGCTTCTTCGATAAGACGTCTCTCCGAATCTTCCAGGGACGGGATTTCCACTTCGGAGGAAGACAAACCCGCGCCGGATCCACTCGCAGCCTGTCCAGAAGCCGCCGATCCAGAAGCCTGTCCAGAAGCCGCCGATCCAGCCGCCGCAACACTTAGATCCTCGCCATTCTCCCCGTTACCCTGCTCAATCTCGTAAGCAACATCCTCGATGAAAGAGTCTTCATCATCCAGCATAAACGAGGACGGTGACGCACTTTCATCAGAACCGGATTCCAGATGTGGCCCGAGCTGGGACGGGCGAAGCGAGGTGTGTTGTGCACTGTGCGGAGCGCTCCACTCCGGCGGAGGCCGTGCAATCAGCTGACCCACACTGTCTTTGAGTTCGGCTACATCTTTCTTGAGTTCGAGGAGTGCGCCATAAATCAATCCGCGTTCGCGGGATTCAGGGTCTTTCGACACCTGTCCGGTTGTTCGCACCGGCAACAATCCGGCTTCGGACCCGCTCCCCGAAACGCCACGCAGAAACGGCCTGATATCATCCGCCGTTATCGTCTCAGACCGTAAAAGGACAGCCGTCTGTTCGGCCAGGTTGCGCAATTCCCGTGCATTTCCCGGCCAACGATACCGCAGAAGCAGCGACTGCGCTGAGGCGTCAAGCGTGCGCATCGGTCTGTTGTAGCGCTGCGTGAACTTGTGCCGAAAGCTCTCGAAAATCGGCAGAATGTCTTCCTTTCGATCACGAAGAGGGGGTACGGTCACGATCACCGTGCTCAACCGGTAATAGAGGTCTTCCCGAAAACGACCTGAGGCTACATCCTGGCCTAAATTTCTGTTCGTGGCGGCAATGACACGAACATCACTGTACAAGACCGTCGACGAGCCAACCCTCGAATATTCTCCTGTTTCGAGTACGCGCAACAACCGAACCTGCGCGGACAGCGGCATTTCACCAATTTCGTCCAGGAATATGCTGGACCCGTTCGACTCCTCAAAATACCCGCGCCGTCTCTCCACCGCGCCGGTGTATGCGCCTTTTTCATTCCCGAAAAGTTCTGACTCAAGCAGACCCTCCGGAATGGCAGCGCAGTTTATCGTCAACATAGGATTGTGCCGACGGGAGCTGAGTTCGTGTACCGCCTTGGCGACCAATTCTTTGCCAACACCACTTTCGCCCTCGATCAGGACCGTAATATCCGTGGGTGCTACCTGCCGGACACGATCCAGCACGTGCCGGATCCCCGGCGATGTCCCGATAATTCCAAAACGCTCCTGCATCGATGTTCTATCCATCAACGACCTCCGCGCGAAGCGTAGCCGATGTGCAGTCGTGAACCCGGACTCGCACGTAATCTCCCTTTTTAAGCGCACGGCGGTCAAATACCACCATTTTGTTCGTATCCGTACGCCCTGAGAGTTGATCATTGCTTCGGCGACTCGGTCCTTCTACCAGCACCGTATGCTCCCGGCCAATTTCCTTTTTGTTGTTCTGCAGTGAGATTTGACTCTGAAGGGCAATAATCTCACTCAGACGCCGCTTCTTGACCACCTCAGGTACATCGTCCTTGAATTTTCGAGCCGCGTAAGTGTCCGGGCGCTCGGAATACATGAACATATAGGCCTGATCGTATCTCACCTCGCGCATCAGAGAAAGCGTATCCTGGTGTTCTTCTTCCGTCTCGGCACAAAATCCGGCGATGATATCGGTCGACAGCGCAATCCCCGGGACGATTTTGCGCGCCCTCTCCACCAGTCCCAGATATTCGTCTCGCGAATACGTTCTGCGCATTCGCTTGAGCATATCCGTATTGCCGTGTTGAACGGGCAGGTGAATATAGTTGCATACATTTGCTCGTTCGCGGTGCACATTCAACAGATCGTCCGAACAGTCTTTCGGATGGCTGGTCGAATACCGAACGCGAAGATCATCGGAGACCAGGCTGATCCGGTGTATGAGCTCTGGAAAATCCACCGCTGTACCGTTTTGCCGGAATCGATACGAATTTACGTTCTGACCCAAGACGGTTACTTCGCGGTATCCCTCGTCCACAAGCGAGGTACATTCGTCAAGAATGCTCGTGATCGACCGACTCCTCTCGCGGCCCCGCGTGAATGGAACCACACAGAATGAACACATATTGTCGCAGCCGCGCATGATCGAAACAAACGCAGAAATTCCATTGGAATCGTAGCGGATCGGCGTAATGTCGTCATAGGTTTCTTCGCGTGAGAGCTGCACGTTGACAACCGCCTGTCCGGTATCGGCCGTTTCGCCCAGCAAACGCGGAAGGTCGCGGTACGCATCCGGCCCTACCACAAGATCCACAAGTTTTTCCTGCTCGAGAAGGTTTTCCCGGAGACGTTCGGCCATGCAGCCGAGTACGCCGATTTTTAAATCCGGGCGGTTGTGACGTTTGTGTGCACGAACTTCAGCCAGCCGCCGGCGCACCTTCTGCTCGGCATTTTCCCGGATGGCACATGTGTTTATAAGAATGACATCGGCGTCTTCAAGCCTCCCCGTCAGTCCATACCCGTTTTCTTTGAGGATAGAAGCCACAATCTCAGAGTCAGACACATTCATCTGGCACCCGTAGGTTTCGAGATAAACCTGAATCTCTCCTGTCGCGCGCACCGTCGAGGCTCGCGGAGCATCGAGATCATCCAGAACTGGGATATCTGATATCAGGCTCATAAGTAAGGTCGGACAAAAATCAGGAAACCTGTAATATAGCCCGGTGTTACGTGAATTGAGGGAAGCGGTTCATGGAATAGATTTGAATCGCGAGAAACTGCGCCCTTTGTATATTCCCGCCTTCCATCGACCCACTTTCAGAAGTTCGTTCCGATATGTCAGGACACAGTAAATGGTCCACGATAAAGCGTAAAAAGGGCGCAAAAGACGCCAGAAAATCTAAAATATGGGCTCGCATCGCGCGTGATATCATGGTCGCCGCCAAAGATGGTGGAGGGGACCAGGGCATGAATCCACATCTGGCGGTCGCCATCGAGAAGGCGAAGTCAGAAAACATGCCCAAGGATAATATTGAAAGGGCGATAAAACGCGGCACCGGAGAGATCGAGGGTGCTGACTATGTCGAAATCTCCTATGAGGGTTACGCTTCGAGCGGAATCGCAGTATTTGTGGAAGCGCTGACCGACAACACATACCGTACGGTTGCCGATGTGCGATCCATCATGTCAAAAGCCGGCGGCAGTTTGGGCCAGAACGGATCGGTGGCGTATCTGTTCAGCCGAAAAGGAGTTTTTGATGTGCCGGCCGCAGGAGTTGACGAATCCCGTCTGTTCGAAGTCGTGGCGGATGCAGGAGCGGAGGACCTTGAACTTTCGGGAGATCAATTTATCGTGACGTGCGAGGTCGAAGCATTCGGATCCGTGCAGTCCGCCCTTGAAAAAGCCGGAATCAGTGTCGAAGAGGCCTCGCTTCAACGTGTACCACTGAGCACCAACAGTCTGGACATCGATGCGGCCAGAAAAATCACGCAGTTGATTGAAAAACTGGAAGATCATCCGGACGTACAGGCAGTCTACACCAATCTCGAATTTGATGACGCCTTGATGGCCGAACTGTCGTGATATGATCATTCTCGGAATCGATCCCGGATCGCTCGTTACAGGTTTTGGAATGATTGAGTCGGACGAACATGGTGAGCGACTGCTCGCTCAGGGCACGATTCGCCTCGACGGGAAATTGTCCCACCAGAACCGCCTTCGAACGATTTATGAGGAATTGCACATCCTGATCAAGAAACACCTTCCAGATGTGTGCGCCATAGAGATGCCCATATATGGAAACAATGCCCAATCGATGCTGAAACTGGGTCGCGCGCAGGCCGCCGCCATGCTGGCATCGTTGAATCTTCAGGTCCCTGTCACTGAATACACACCAAAAGAAGTCAAAAAAGCAGTAACCGGTAATGGAAATGCCACCAAAGAGCAGGTGCGTTACATGATCCGCTCTATCCTGGCCATATCAAAGGAAACAGAAATCGGACTCGATGCCTCCGACGCACTGGCTGTCGGCATATGCCACATCCACCGCGGAGAATCAGGAAAACGCAAACCCCACCAGAGTTGGGACAGTTTTTTGCGGGCAAATCCGGATCGGATCGTATAAAACTATTGCTCGTTCTTCAGCTCAGGAGGTGGCGTATACCCGCGTTCTTCGTCGCGAAGACGAACGATTTCAGCCACTTCATCTTTGTCGAGTGAGCCCCGGCTCATATGAAATACCAACAATGCAATCTGGCTGTCTTTCGTGGGAGCCTGATTCCATTCGGGATGTGCCTGTTCAACAATAGAAACGAGGATGCGCAGATACGGATATCGCTCCTCGATGGTCTTCATTTCACCGATCGATACCGCGAAAAGGTCACCATTGCGACCGACCTGTCGGTCGACGATCTTCAGTTCGTACTTCATGCCGCTTAGAGTTGCTCTGTATGGGAACGATGCGGCTGCTTGGGAGAAAATGACACCAGCACGCCAAAGATAGGGATAGCGAATAATACGCGGTTCGACGGCTGGAAACAAGCTATTTTCCTGCAAAACATATAATTTTCATTCAGAACCTCCCCATCTTAAAAGACGTTAAAGGCACAATTTTATTCACTTGGCGTGGAAAATACAACATCCTCATATCGTCTGGAACTGCTGCCCTGCGTACCGGCCTTTCACCGGCGTGCCCGGGATAATCGACTTATGATTCTGGGCCAGCTGGTTTATTATGGCCCGATGCCAACATATTACGGCATTGGTGAAATCACCCATCTCCTGGGTGGTTTTGTGGTTGTGGATTTTCGGGGTACGGGTTATTTTGGCGTACATACGGATCTGTTTGAACCCCAGTATCTGATACCCATCCCCAGTTCCACGCTTTCTCTTCTGTAAAGAATCAACTCCATAATCAGCTACGCGAATGCCCGTTCTGACTGTCGATGAAGTAACGAAACAATTTGATAAGGTCCTGGCGGTAGACAAAGCTTCTTTTTCGGCGGAACCCGGCCGGATTCTTGGTTTGCTCGGACCCAACGGAGCGGGCAAAACCACCACTATTCGAATGATCACCTACATCACCGTTCCGGACTCAGGTGAGATTCGTTTCGGGGATAAAAAAGTCGGACCGTGGAGTCAGGAGCGCATGGGTTATCTGCCCGAAGAACGCGGATTGTACAAAAAAATGAAGGTCGGCGACCAGCTTGTGTATTTCGCGGAATTGAAAGGGCTTCCCAAAAAAGAAGCCAACAAACGAGTCCGGCGATGGCTGGAGAGATTCGGGGCCGAAGATTGGTACAGTCGCAAAACGAATGAGTTGTCGAAGGGCATGCAGCAGAAAATCCAGTTCATTACAGCCGTTTTACACGAACCCGATTTGCTCGTTCTCGATGAACCCTTCGGCGGACTCGATCCGATCAACGCAGAACTGCTTCAGGACGTAATCATGGAGCTGAAAGAAGGAGGCTGCACCATTCTTTTTGCGTCTCACAGGATGGAGCAGGTCGAACAGCTGTGTGATGATATCTGTCTGATTTCTCAAGGCGAGATTCTGGTCAGAGGCGCCCTGCGTGATATTAAACGAAAAGCAGGTAAGAATACTGTGGTGATCGATTTCGAGGGATCAGATACGTTTCTTGATACGATGGAAGCCAGACAGTTGATTCGAATCAATGTGCGAAGTAAAAACCGCGCTGAGGTGCGACTTCTTCACAACACAAAACCCCGCGAAGTCCTCGATGAAGCGCTCCGTTCGGCAAATGATATAACGCGTTTTGAACTTGTCGAGCCGTCGATGCGGGAAATTTTTGTGACCGCAGTGACCGAGCAGGAAAAAAAGATCCAAGAAGCCGGACATACCGTTCCAGTGTAAAAACCCCCTCCGAAGATCTATCCTGAACCCCTGTTCTGAAATGACACAAAAAATCTTCATCGTCGCCAAAACCGAGTTCCTGAAACGCGTAAAAACGAAGTGGTTTGTACTTACTACGCTCATCGGACCCATCGCATTGATTGGTTTTTTCGTAATAGTAGGAATTGTTTCCGTAAAATCGCTGACCAGTAGCGAGAAGACCGTCGCCGTGATCGATCGCTCAGAGCTGTTATTTGCGGACTATCACGATGATGATGGTCAGATCACGTTTATCCAGCCCAATGCTCCTGAGGATTCTATCCGGGCAGCCGTGATTCGGGGTATATACAGCGGCTATCTGCTGCTTGATGCGAACATCGTTTCGGGCGGTGGAAAAGCAACTTATTTTTCGCGGGATGGCGGTGGCGTAACTGTGTTTGCACGAAAAATCCGTTCTATCACGCGTCAGGCCGTTGAAAAACGTCGTCTGGAAGAGCAAAACGTCCCTCAGGAGGTGTTTGATATTCTGAACGCAAGCGTGAGAGTGGATATGAGAAAACTTTCCGAAACCGGCGAGGCGTCGGGCGGCACCGAAGCATTCGCCGTGCTTGGTTATATCATGGGTTTCATGATTTATATCACGATGCTCACTTACGGCTCCGTCGTCATGCAGGGTGTCATACAGGAAAAAATGAACCGGGTTGTCGAGATCATTATCTCTTCCGTAAGACCGTTCGATTTGCTCATGGGCAAGGTTCTGGGGATCGGCGCCATGGGATTGGTACAGATGACTTTCTGGGCCATTCTGATCATGGTCGGGACGATTTTTTCCGGTGCAATCATATCCCTCTTCCTGGATCCGGCAAATCTGAATTTGCCCGCGGCGGCTTCGCAGAATGAATTACTCGCTGCAGCCAATATTTCCATGCCCGTCATAGATCCTTTCATTTTCGTCTGGTTCGTGCTGTATTTCCTGCTGGGATATCTGCTTTACGCCAGTATTTTTTCGGCGATCGGATCGTCCGTCGAACAACAGCAGGATGCGCAGAGTCTCATGCTCCCTGTCATGCTTCCCATCATCATGGCGATTGTTTTTCTGCAGTCCACGGTCGAAGCACCCAACTCGACGCTCTCGATCGTATTGTCGATGATTCCGTTTACGTCTCCCATCTCGATGGTCGTACGATACGCGGTGACAGACGTGCCGCTCTGGCAGGTTTTATTGTCATTCAGCCTGCTCGTGGCCTGTTTTATCGGTGCGATCTGGGTAAGCGCGAGGATCTACCGCGTGGGTATTCTGATGTACGGAAAAAAAGCCAGCATCAAGGATCTCATCAAATGGGCGCGCTACGCGTGATGTGTCGAGCGGGTGGTCGAATGAGCAGCAAATCGGGTGGTCGTATGAACAGGCTATCTGCGCCTACCTGAATAGAGAATGCCCTGCCGTTTCATTTCGTATAGATCATTTTCCCTGTCTTAGTGAGCTGCCCTGTACGCAGTTGCGAAAAATATAGACCCGGCGCCAGATTATGGGGATAAAAGCTGAATCTATAGTGCCCGTCTGAAAGTGGAGCTTTTACCAGTTGTTCCACCTCACGACCGAGAACGTCATACACGACCAACTCGACTTCTGCAGATTGATTCAGACCGAATTCTATCGTAGTTGAATTACGGAATGGATTTGGGTACGAATTAAGATACTTAACGACTGATGATTCCTGCGGCACATCGAGGGATGATTTTTTACCCGCGATGTCGAATTCGGCAACTGTAGCCGATAAATATTCCAAAAGTGTGTCCACACGCCCATCCTGAAAATCTTCGTGGACATCCGTCCGAAGAAGGTCACGCATCCTCAGCTGCTTCTAATCATGCGCGTGATTGCGTGTTTTCGTGGAGGGATCCGATACCGGCCCTGGACATGAAAAAGGGAGAACCGACCGGAGCGGCCGCTCTCCCTCTTTCGATGGATAACACTCCTTACCCGATATTTTTTATTTAAGCAATGTGAGTTGTTTCGAGGAAGTGAACGAGCCGGCAGTCATCCTGTACAGATAAATACCACTCGGAAGCGCACCCCCATCGAATGGAACCGTATACTCACCGGGCTCTTTCCACTCGGTAACAAGCACTTCAACACGTTTTCCCAGCAGATTGAAGACTTCGATCGTTACAAATTCGGCGCGAGAGAGGCCGAACGAGATCGTCGTCACCGGATTGAACGGATTCGGGTAGTTCTGACCCAGCGTAAAGTCCTGCGGAATTTCAGCGTCGGGATTCCGTTCAATGGACGTGCTGATGGCAGTCAGACACGCCGAGAACTCCGACGTATCCCTCTGTTCGCCGGTCGCTGTGGCCGTAATCGATTCACCAATCGCAATTTCAATTGGAACGACGATGCTGAAGTTTACGGTTCCCGTACCATCTGTTGTAACCTCCGCTGATCCCAGAAAAACCTCACCTTCTCCGCTGCCTGAAGCATCACAGACTGGAGAGGAGAAGAATTCAATCACGTACGTTTGATCCGGAAAGCTCGAATAAAGACCCTCAATGGTCCCTGTTTCCGCCGTCGCCAGCGTGAGTTCGGGTCGGTTCTGAAGCATGTTCGCTCCCAGATCCGCATCACCGATATCGTTGGCAGTAACGCCGTCGTCGCCGAGATCGATTCCCAGGCGGCCGTTATTGTAGATCCGGTTTTCGGTCAGTGATGTACCATCACCGGACGCGATATTGATTCCGTCTCCACCATTGTCGTGGATGTCGTTTCTGGCCATCAAATGGTCATTGCCTTCGATACGGATTCCGCTACTACTGAAACCATGAATATCGAGCTCCAGAATCGATACTCCGGACCCAAGAATAGTGAATCCATTTGCACTCGCACCGGCCTGACTTCCGTCGATTTCAAGTTCACCATCTCCCGCGATAACAATGGATGATGTAATAGCAGGATACGGAGACTGGGGCTGCAGCAGAACGGCTCCACGTTTACCGGTTCCCGGAAGCAACGCCGTGGGCTCACCGCTGGCATTCGTCTCCTCGATAAACGCTCTCAACGTACAGCTTCCCGCGCCGTCGTCGCACATCCCGTCGCCAGGCACGGCATCACCCGTATCTCCGGCAGAGTCGAGTATGAAGTGCCTTACAAAGACGAGGAGATAGTCCTCGACCTCGCCATCGGGCGCAAGACCATCAAAACTCTCGACCCCGACTCTACTGAAGCGGAATCGAGCATAGGTGAATCCGATTCTGGTTTCTTCAGGAACGGCAACCGGGAAGATCGTAAACGGTGGAGAGACCGGCAGCCCATCAGCGATACGTTCTCCGACATCTTCCCAGTCTCCATCGCCGTTAAAATCGATCCAGGCATCCAGGCGCCCATCGGTCGACGGCTGAACCCGTATTTCGACCGAAGTTCCTGGTAATGTACCCGGGACACCCGTCAGGTCACCGGGATCACTGCCAAGAGGTAATGAGAACAGGGCAAATCCGTCCCCGAAAAAGACTCCGTCCTCGTCATCCTGTCCGGAATTATCATCGCCGTCGGCCGGTATGGTCGGTTGTCCGTCTGGTTCTGCGTCTAAATTTATACCCAGCCGAACGCCGTCATCGATCAAATGAATGGCCCCGTTATTCGCCAGTAATGTAGGATAACCTCCAGGAAAGGCGGGGCGTTCCGGGTCGAAGGAATCCGGCGCATCACCGAGATCTGCGTCGAACCACTGATTGCCAAATTCGTGTCCTTCCGAGCGCTGGTCCGGACCCAGATTGATGGCAATCGAATTGCCCGGGGGCGTCGTTTGTGCCATGTTTGCAGGCACGGCCTCGGACAACGTATAGTCTCCGGGCTCCAGGTTTTCAAACCAGACCCAGCCACGTTCCGTGATCGGATCGATCGCAGGATCGCCGTCCATGTTCATGTCTTGAGTAACCAGTACGAACGGTCCGCCCGGTCCATTCAACGTGATGGCTACGCCGTTAAACCCGGGTTCGTCAGGGTCTTTTACGCCGTCACCGTTGATATCAAGAAACTTCTGAACGTGGATCGATCCCTGATTGACGGGGGGTGGCGGAACAGTGACGGGAATTTTCAACCCCGAAACATCAGATGACGCAAATGAGATTAGGAACGGCGGGGATGTCAGCTGAATTCCCTGGTTATTGCCCAAGAACAGGGAGAACAACCCTGGTCCCAGATTAGGGATTGTAAAAAATCCGTTTATGTCCGTAACGACTTCCTGATCAAAGCTTGCATTGAAAAACGTGTCCCCGTTGTGGTCAACATATAATTGCGTGGGCCCCGGGACGTTGGGCTCGTCAAAATCACATTGATTGTTCTGGTTAAGATCGTCGCATAAAGATCCTGACGCTGAATAGGGGCACAGTACTGTTTCCACAAAGGCGGAGTTGTCACTCGCATTGATATCCAATCCATTCGTGTAGATGACGATAGCCGAGTTGATTCGCGTCGAAACGGAACATGGATAGATCTCGTTGTAGGACCCTGAATATTCGACCTCGAGAGTTCGATTAAAGGGGATATCGGGCACTGTCCATACGATTTGGTTGCCGGTCAGCTCAATCGTACCACTTCCTGTAAATCCCGTATACGTGTATCCTTCGGGCAGATCGTCATTCACGATTACATTTCGAGCCGTCGACGGACCGGTCTGGCTAAGGTGAAGCGTGTACGAATACGGTTGTCCCTCAAAAGGTATTCCACCCTGGGACGATTTACTGAGTTGAAAATCTGCCCTTTCCTCGTAAAAGCGGTCATAAGAGTAATAGTTGACCGGCGAGTTATTCCCCTCTTGATACCAGGCTTCGGCGTGCGTATTGCCCTGCCCGTTGGCTGTGTACCAGTAATCGTAAGCATTGTCTTCGAACCCGGTGTTTGGCTGGACCAGGGCTGTACACAAGAAACCTGATTGTGTCTCGCCCGACGTAAAATCACAACCAGTCGTTCCCGGACCCATGACATCCAGCCCGCTGAGCGATTGTGAGTGGGTTATGTCTACCCAATGCGTGATGTTTAATGGACCGGACGTCGTATTCTCGAAACTGTAGAAATAGGACTCGTGCACATCTGACGTGCCCGAAAATTGCGGTTCCACTGTATGCTGGGCCGCAAAACTCCCCGGCAGGGGCCCTGAGAAGGAGCAATCTCCGGCAGAATCCAATACCGGGCCACCGCCGTCATTTTTATTCGATTCATACGTGCACGCATTTTGTCCCGGAGCGGCTCCATCGCCGGACACGACGACAGAAAAACTCTGAGCAGGAGCAAAATTCTCAATGAAACAGCCGAATACGTAACACCAGAAAGGATTAATTACCTGACCGAAATTGTCCGTACCTGTGATGGAACCTATGATCAATGCGGCGAAGAAGAAATTAACGTCGGCAAATGCCCATACAATGCTGCCGTTATTTGTAACAATCACCGTGATCGCCCATGACCCGTCCGGGTGGACAACGGGAATAACGACGATATCGAAATCATTGTTGTTCCAGATCGATGACGGCAGCATTCCAGCGACCGCTTCCCTAATCGCATCGTCCTGTATGTTGCCAAGATCCGAGCGCGCCGCAGGGAATGAGGCTCGTGTAAGGACACCGGAAGATTCCTGCATACCGTCTGACGTCAAAAACTGAGTTGCCGGAACAACTGTCGCGTCTTGACGCGCGAAATCAGGCACCTGATACCCGGTCCCGTTGCCTCCGGTAGAAACTGTGACGGCAGAAACAGCCACCCAGACCATAGTCAGCGCAGTGACCTTTGCCAGGCGGACGCGGCCATCTGACAGAACCGATCGTATGCCTGAAACCAGTGGTCCACCGGTAAAACCTTGCCAAGACCCGGGAAGAGAAAAAATCATCTACACTACTTCAGACTCAGTGTTATCAGAAAATAACGCCTCACGGTTCGACCAGGAAAGGGCAGATCGGTATCAGTACACCAGACTGGTGCGGCGTTTAATTGATCGGAAAACATCGAACGTTACTTATTACGAAAATAAATGATATAATCCAACGAATAACAGCCTTAGTTCAGCGTTGGAGGTACCTGCTCGAATGTCAGTTTGTGTCCTTCAATCACGGCATTTTCTGTAACCGAAAGTTCCTGTATCGTCGACCCGGTTTTTCCCGTAATTCGAATCTCATAATTTCCGAGAGAGATGGTTGTCGATCCGGGGTGCGAGGACTCGTCGGTGCTGTAGGGAAGTCGCAATTCAAATCGTCCAGATGAGTCCGCAAAAGTGGTGTTCGAATAGTAAAACTCTCGACGAGATACCATCGATCTCAGCGGTAAGTAGGCTGAAACGGAGTCGCCGGGAGCCACTATTCCGATCAGACGGGCACCCCGGACTACTTCATACATTTTCAGTTCGGGCACAATCCGGGCATTGTAGAGGAAAAAATTTTCCACGGCGGTCAACGGGCGCTGCGTGATTAATAAAGCTGCCTCCAGGTCCTCTTCCGACTCGATGGGAACCGACCAGAAGCCGGATCGGGTATGGTCTGGTACATATCGCTGCGCGATCAACTCGATTTCAGACGACTCATAAATATGACGGTATCCACCCAGGTCATGGCCGTCTTTGACGAAAAGTCGTGTTAACATTGCATTCTCGTACATCTCTCCAAACGAAACGCGCGGAACGGGATCTCCTTCTGTATTCCAAAACCCCAGGATCTCAATGTTCACGTCTCGTCCGGCTGCCCTGGCCTTCGCCAAGAACAATCTGGACGCCAGTCGGGCATCAAGAACCACAAATTTCACGTTTTCCGGCGAGACACATCCCCGGCAGAGCAAGGTATCGCCTTCTGCTTCAGAAACGGAGGTAAGCCATTTTGCACTCTTTTTCGATGGGAATCGACTTGATACGGGCAATCTATGGCCGACAGTGGCGACAAAGTTACCGTAGTCCCAGGCGGTAAGGACTCCGTATGATCCGGCCGGGTGCACGTCTGGCACGGGTTCGGAGATTTCTGTCAGAGGCAGAATAGTCGGAATCGGCGTCCGAGAATGCATCCAGGCCATGGCCTTGAACCAAGCATCTGACTGGAGTCGTATATTTTTGATCTGCTTAATTGACTGATACGGCAAGTCCGTCAACCTGAATGGCCAGATCGGCAATAAAAGGACGAGGACAACCGTTATCGCAGGGACTCTGGAGAGCCCGGCGGGTAGTCCAGAGGAAGTGGCGGACTTCCACGAAGCAAGCGTCCGCTTGCTCAAGTCCATCAGAAACGAAATGGCCAGACCGCCCATCAAAGCGATGAAGACCGGGGGCACGTAATCAAAGTCGTGCGTTCGAAGCCAGATGTAAGTGATGGACACTCCGAAAACAACGGAAAGAATCGACCAGGACGCGGGTCCCGAGGACCGCTTTTTCAGCAGGGCTACGGGAATACTGATCGAAGCGATCAGTCCTGCTGTCCCAAACAACATCCAGAAGTCCAGAAGCGAAATAATCCGCTGCTCAGATATATTCTGGTTTCTGGGTCTAAGCAACCACCCGGAAAACATCCTTCCGCGGGGCGTATACTCAAAAAATGCATATGTAATAATCGAAAGTGTAATAACGGAGATAAGAACAAAGAACCAGCGTGTTATTCCGACAGCGCTGGATTGTCGGGAAACGTGAAGAAACGCAGCCGGTACGGTGGCAAATGCAATCATGGCCCCGAGATTCCACCACCGCATTCCTTTTATCAATTCCATCAATAAATCGGGCCAGAACAGGATTACGAGAAACTGCCAGATGGCCGCGGCACCGAAGAATCGAAACAATCCGAGCGCCAGTCGGCGCGTGTCATCGGTGAAGAGGAATTGCTGAAGTAAAAGCGCGAACAAAGATATTGCCATGATCGCGATATACATCGGGGTACCCAGCCAGACGTAAAAGAATGCAGAGAACGGGAGCGCAAGAAGCATGGCCGGCTTTTTCCATGACAGGTTTGGATTTCGCCGTGTCTGCTCCAGACAATATGTGAGACCGGCAACACTGGCGAGTGCGAAGAGCATCTCGGCTGCATGCTGGTCGGCGAATCCAAGCATTCCGCGGGTCGCCGAGCTACCCGGATACAATGTGTAAATCAGGATCGAGAATGCACCCGCCGTAAACCCGCGAAGAAAAATAGCGAGTCGAAAAAGTACCCAAAGAGACAAGAGTGAAAGCAACAGTGGCACCCATGCCGCGGCCCTTGCGACATCACCGGGGGCCGGGCTGAACCCACTTCCAATCAAAGCTGTTGCAGCTATAAGAAGATTAAACAGGCCCGTGACCTGCTGTTTTCCGATATTCGGGTAACGAGCTCCTGCATCATAAAGCATCTTTTCCGGAAAATGCTCGGTCGAGTACTGTGCATGGCGAAGATGAAAATAACTGTCCACACCCAGTAACTGAACATTCCCGGACTCAGGAAAAACCAACGGGTACGCCGTCCAGGATTTGGCGAGAACGAAAAACGCGGCGACTACCGCAAAGAAAAGGAATTGATATCGAGATGTGATCGGTCTGGGTGCAAGTTCGAGCACATCGGCCGTCGTCACGTTGAAAGTTGAACTTGAGCTACCGTCAATCATTTTTATTCTCCAATCTGGATTGCCGGTCCAATCCAGAGAAGAGCAACGGGAGGAAAAACAGAATACTTACTCCTTCCGGGGGAAGAAGGCGATACCAGTCATTCCCAACTCGCGTAGTACGGATCCGGCGCTCTGGAAGACCCTGCTCTTCCGTTCGGTTTTTATAAAAGGAGAGTCGACCGGTATCTGCAAATACGCCCAGTACGCCAGTGGCAAAAAGCGATGCCAGGAGAGAAAAAAGAATGACCCATGATCCGAGGACTCGCCGGGTAAGGATTTTCCATCGAAGGGGATCAATTCCGGATCCGGGCGCACCCAGAACAACAGATACAAGATACATTCCGGTGACAGACCCGATGCAGTTCAGGACTACATCGTTCATATCATAGTAGCCCATGCCCTTGTACAGGTACAAGAACTGAAACAGTTCATCGATCATGCCCACAAATACAGCCACAAGAACAGCCGGGATGGTACGGCCAAAAAGAGCGACCAACAAACACGCAAGGACGGCGTACTGGGCGAAGTGAATACTCTCAACATATTTCACCATCAACCAGGAAAACCCGAGCATCACAATAATGGTAAGCATGGCGGCGTACATCCACATCATGAAGGAGTATTCGTGGGCTGAAATTCGACGATAAGCCAGTAAAAAAAGGACAATCCCGGTTAAGAATCCTATGATCAGAAAAATAGTATTCCAGTTCACTATACCAACAGACTTCTGAAGTGAAAGGGAAATCTTCTGCACAAAATCGTGTGTCAGTATAACCGATAACGCATATACCGTCGTAATCAGAGCCGTCGTGCGTTTATTGGTTTTCAGCCATTCAAAACCGATCGTGATTCCGTTCAAAATTTACAATCCGCCTCGCCAGAGGTGACCCCTTTCATTGATATAAAAAACTGCCGGTGGTGCCGCATCATTGCTGTTCTCAATCATGGCAGTAAAAGTGCTGCCATCACTCCACAGGTCGATAAGATAATCGCCACGAACAGAAGTCAATCCTAGTTCGTCAAGGACACCGGCATAGGTTCGGGTAAGCTTATTGTACGCCTTCTGCAGGTAATGTATTTCCATAAGAAGGTCACGAGCGACAAGCGTGGGATCCGGGACAAATACCTCAGACCGGTCTCCGCGGATCGCAAACTGCAGGAAGCCCCAGCGCTCCGGCATATGCATCGCAATAGCACCCTGAGCACTCCAGACCCAGTTGCATGGAGGGGTTCTTCGTGGACTGACATATTCTCCGTTTACGATCTGGAGCCTGCGCTGCACCCGTGAAAAATTGATTCGCCACTGGTCACCAGGAGTTGGTGCGGCACCGTCCGTCCCATATGAATCAAAGCCGCTCCATGGGAAGGCCAGTTCCACTGTCCAGCCCGAGTCGATGTCAGATGGATCGTTGATGGAGCCATCGAGGTAAACCACGGAGAGGACTCCGTCCGTATTGTCCGGATTGATATTAGGCCCCCCATCCCGGTATGGTCGAATCATCCGCAACTCCCAGATCGTGTTGAAGGCATTGACCTCAAACTCGTAATAATTGTGGTTGTCGGCGTTCGGATCAATAAACACCTCAAAATCATGATCCTGATAGATTACCGAGTTTTTTTCAGTAAGAGTCGCCCACAGATGGGGCTCTTCCATCTCAGCGGCGATGTACAGATACTGATCATCCCAGATGATTTTCATCCTCGTTTGAAATCGGGGTAGAGGTTTTCGATCGCCCTCGATATCTACAAAAGGCTGTGACCACGGGGCATCGCGCCATGACTGTTCATCCAGGCGTCCGTCTATCAGAATCGTGCCGGTCGTGTGTGCAGCGATGTAATGTTTTGGTACGATATCCTTCATGCCTTCCCAGCGCGTGTTTGCAAGGACCGAATCGATCTGGGCTTGTGTGTGTTGTGCATGTAGCGAGACCGACGAAAGAAGGGCCACAGAGAAGCCGCTCGCGGCGCAGGTGGCCAGAATAAAACACTTCACGATGCCCGATGTAGCCTCAAATATGTTTAATTCACGCCTCAAATCCTCACTGTACGACTCGGACTGTTTGTCCGAGACGTACGTCGTCTTCATCGACATGTGTCCGCCACCTTGCAATGGTTTGCTCCTCTGCGTGATAGATCTCATAAGGACCCGTTGCGCGCACGAGATCCGTATCAGCGATCGATGTGGTCCAATACGGAACAGTAAACCAGGCGTTTCCCGTTGAATCAGCGGTAGATTCTCGAGAATAAACGAAGGAGCGATCGGTCGCCGACGAATAGAGCGGGAGTTCCAGCATAAGGTCTGTTCCGGGCTCCGCTTCGACTCGTATTCGGCTGCCGTCCATTACCTCGAATATTTTTACGTCAGATATCTGGTACGCATCGTAGGCATATCCCAATCTCATTTTGGTCACCGGTCTCGCAAGAAGGGTATCCGCCATCGCTCTTCTTTTGTCCGTATCAATTTTTGTAGACAATATGTAGAGTCGATCCAACTCTTCAATAAATGAATAATAAACGATGGTCTGCGCCTCCGATTCATACACCAATCGGTATCTGGAGAGATCTTTCCCGTCAAATCGCATGAGACGGGTGACCATGGCGTTTTCTAAGGCATCTCCATACGTAGCGTGAGGGATCTCGTCGCCAAGAAAATCAAGAACCCCATCCGTCCTGTGCTCCAGCTCTCGACCTGCGGCCGCACTCATTGCAAGGAATTTTCCAGAATTGAGGCTGGCGTCAACAACTATGGACCGAACGTGCTCCGCGCCCTTGCATCCGTAGCAGAGCAACGTATCTGCTTCGGCTTCTGTCGTGGCCGTCATCCAGGCTGCACTCGTACCCGATGGGGACCGACTCGACATCGGTATTCTGTTCGCATGGTAGGCTACGAAATTTCCATACTCCCAGGCAGTCATCACACCATATACAGAGGTGGACCCCATAATTCGGACAGGGTCTTAGGTGGATTCTTTTGCGTTGATCATGCTGCTTTTGTACGCATTTGAGATTCGTAATATAGTTCGTCTGGTGTCCGTTCGCCCAGCGATTGATGCTTGCGTCCCTGGTTGAAAAAATGCAGGTATTTACTGATCGACCGACGCGCATCATCGACAGATTCATACGACTTGAGATAGACTTCTTCGTACTTGAGGCTGCGCCACAGTCTTTCGACCATCACGTTATCCATCTCCGTCAAGTGCACCCCAACACGATGAAGAGTCACGACGTTTCGTCGTGACACATCCATATCACCCGCTTTGTGGGCAGGAGTTCGAAGTCCTGACGTATCGCAATGCCTGGGGTGAAGATCGGGTCTATTTCTACGACGCAAAAGGCCATCCGACGAATATTCCGGCCTCCTGGACGGATTGTGTCGCCCCGGATCCTTTCGTCGTGGTCTCGGGTGGGCGGAGCTGTTTTCGATTGATCGATCTGCTTGAACTTCGCAGTCTGCTCAATTCTCTGGCAGATCCGGGGGCTGAGGAGTGTAAAGCAAAATCTGTCACTTTGTAAAGATAATAATGTCTCATATACTTTCTTCGGAATGCCGATAAGTACCCTATATTCAAGGTTAATGATAGCATATTGGTCAATATATAACTTATATTGCATTATCTATCCGGTTATAGATTCCTATAAAGACAATAATATATTTACAATACCATCTAAAGCTATGTCAAAAAGCGACGACAAAGACAAAGCGCTCCGCGAGTCGGGCACGTTCAATCGCCACGCCCTTGCGGTAAAGGACCTGCTCTTTCTCGAGGTCGCCTTCTTCGACGCAGCCGACCTTGTTCAGGTCAAGTACGAGATGCTACGCCGCGTGAAGCACGATGCTTGGAGCGTCAGCCGAGCCGCCGATTGCTTTGGGTTCTCCCGGCCTACGTATTACGCGGCACGGCGGGCCCTCGACGTGGGTGGTCTGTGGGGGCTGGTTCCCGGGCGGCGCGGCCCACGCGGTGCATTCAAACTCACGGCTGACCTGGTGGAGTTCCTCGAAGGACGTCTCGCCGAGGATCCCCATCTTACGTGGGTGGATCTGGTCGGCGAACTCGACAAGCACGTGGGCCTTCGTGTGCATCCACGCACGATCAAGCGCCGCTTGGAGGGTAGGCAAAAAAACGATGATCGTTACCGGTAAACATCCCGAACCCTGCACCGGAATCGAAGCCTACGAACAGCTTCGCTCCCGGGCGCTCGGGCCTCGCTGCCAGGAGAACCGCCCGATGGGTTACGGACTCGTCGTGCACCGGGGTCTGCTGACCTGGATGCGCACGGCCGACACACGAGAGGTGCTGCCGGCGGTGAGTGCGCCGGCGATGCGGCTGCCCGAAGAGAGCGA
>JACZYD010000134.1 GCA_022571255.1 Bacteroidota bacterium | reverse complement strand
TATTCCCCACCCCGGGGTCATGAGTATTCCCCAGTAGGGTCACGAGTATTCCCCACCTCTTTTCCGGAGTGAAGCTATAGGCTTCGTTTCTTATTTGCGTCATTCACGGCGATCGCAGATCGACCACGCACGCATCTGAAGAAAACGAGGTTTCATGGCATACAGTCCGAAGGGAGTAATGGATATTTGGAGTTGACCCGTTTCAGTGGACAGTTATGGGCTTGGTTTTCTGGTGCGTTCCCAGGTACTTGTTTTCGAAGTCTACGGGTGATTTATAACCGAACATTATTACGTTTTTCAGTAGAGTGATTCACGCTCATATTGGGGTTATCTTTCCGGCCAATACAAATGACAAAGGGTAGAGAATGCAAACCGTCGGCCGAAATGATCCATGTCCTTGCGGTAGTGGAATGAAATTCAAGCACTGCTGCGAGCGGAGCGATTCGGCCCGAGGCGGTTTCGCAGGCGGCATCCAAGGCGGTTTCGCAGACGATCCCCTTGGCGGTTTCGCAGGCGGCACCGGAGGCGGCCCCCCTGGTGGGTCGTGGGATCAGTCCGAATCAACTCCGGAATGGCTGGCTGATCTCAAGGCTAAGTTAAGAGCTGAGGCACGCGGTGACTTTGAAGGCGCGCGCGAAGCCGCACAGCGTGGTCTGTCCGATTTCAACGCGGAAACGACAGAAGACTTTCATGGCCTGTCGCCGAAACAGATGCACGATGTTTTGTACTACCCATTCGATTCTCCCGGCATCGCGACTTTTGCCGATTCGTTGAATAACGTTCCGGATTCTCCGTTCAGTAACATATTCATGGCCCTGATCAATGCCATCGATGAAGAGAAGCCGAAGATCACAAAAACCGGAAATCTTCCGCGGCCGGTGTGTCAGGAAATCGCAGGCCTGTATAGAAACCGTCAGACCTTCAAGTACAAGAGGACGCGCGGACCGGTTCGTTCTGAGCTGGACTTTTTCGATCTGCATATCGTTCGCAAAGTCGCAGAGATAGCCGGGCTGATTCGTAAGTACAAAAAACGATTCGTTCTGACGAAGAAATGCAGGAAATTATTGGATTCGGGTGGTCTCCTCGTGCTCTATCCCTTGCTGCTGAATGTGTACACCATGACCTTTAATTGGGGATATTGGGATGGCTACCAGCGAGCTCACTTCGTACAATCATCTTTTCTTTTTCCGCTTTTTTTACTCTTTAAACACGGCCACGAGTGGCGAAGCAATGAGTATTATGAGGATCAGTTTCTGAGCGCGTTTCCGTACATCACCCGCATGATTGAAGACGACGGATACCGGACGCGCGAAGCTGCGGTGCGTGATATTTTCACTTGGCGTGTGTTATGCAATTTCCTGGGTTTTCTGGGACTTGCCGAAGTGGAGAGAATCGAGGGGGAATATTTACATGACGACTATCGCATTCGCGCAACACCGCTTCTGGCTGAAATGGTCACATTCCACGTTTGATGGCGCGCCCGGGGTCCCGTGTCCCGGTCTGGCACACCGAGATGCCCGGCTTAATCGGCGCACCCTGCCAGACGAACCGAAATCCTCGTCCGACCGAAGCGAAACACTCACTCGCCGCCCACGCCACCCACGAAATGCGAACTTTCTTCTGGTATGACTACGAGACGTTCACGACAAAAAAGCCGTACAGGATCGCGCAGTTTGCGGGTATTCGTACGGACGAGAATCTGCAGCCGGTCGAGGATCCGGTCAATATGTATTGCCGACCGACAATGGATTACCTGCCCGATCCGGATGCATGCCTGATCCATGGGATTACCCCTCAGTTTTGTCAGCAGCATGGTGTGTCGGAGTTTGAGTTTGCAAAGATCATCCACAGCGAGCTGAGTCGTGCGGATACGTGTAACGCAGGCTTCAATGCGATGTCGTTTGACCACGAGGTCAGCAATTTTCTTTTTTACCGGACCCTTATTGATCCCTACAAATGGTTCTGGGACAAGGGAAATTCGAAGTGGGATATCATTGATCTTG
Organism: Bacteroidota bacterium; assembly: GCA_022571255.1. Classification (GTDB taxonomy): domain Bacteria; phylum Bacteroidota; class Rhodothermia; order Rhodothermales; family UBA10348; genus N075bin62. Next base: position 6,284 of record JACZYD010000134.1, on the reverse strand, counting down.
CGCGAGCATGTTACGCCCTCAGGCCGGACGGAATCGAGTGGCCGCTGAGGGAGGACGGTGCGCCGTCTTTCGGGCTGGGCGACCTGTGCGAAGCAAACCGGATCCCGATGGTCCAGGCCCACGAGGCTGTATCGGACGTTATCGCAACATTCGAATTCGCCAAAGTCCTGAAGGCGGCCCAGCCGCGGTTGTACAGCTAATATCTGGGTCTCAGGTCCAAGCGCGAAGTTCAATCGATTCTGAGAACGGGTACCCGGATCCGTTCGTTGATCTGGATTCCGCCGAACTGCGGCGCCGCCTCTATAAAAGGTTCGCCGCTTTTGATCCCGGAGAATCCCGGCCGCCGTTCACGACGATTAAAACAAACAAAGCTCCATTCGTCGCCGAATATCGCACCATTACGGCTGGTTCAAAAGAGCGATTTGGAATCAACGAAGAAGGTACGGTTACCATGAGCATCCTCGGTAACAAACTTTTCGGTTATTTAACACTCAGATCCGGTTATTATCAGATTGAACCGGACATTTCCGGCTATCATGTTCTCAGACGGGTTGAAACCAATGAATCGCCCGGAGAGACTGATGCGATAAGACTACCCGGATGGAATGGTCCCCAAACCGGTGCCCGAAAAAGCGACCAATCCGGGTCCCAAAGCAGCACCAGAAAAAGCGAGCAAACCGGCGCCCGGAAAAGCGCCCGGAATGGCGAGGCTCTTGCCAGTAAACGTGGCGCATTTTCAGATTCCACGTACACGGTTGATGTGTTGATTCTGTACACAAAAAGGGCCAGTGCGGACATCGAGTGGACGGGTGGGAGCCCCGATCTCAAATTTTCAACCTGGATCGACTGCATGAATCAGGCGATCTCCAACAGTGAGAATAATCACGTCCGCTTCCGTCTTGTTCGGACCTACGAGGTGGACTATCAACAAAAGGAAGGTCTGGGTATTAATCTGGCAAACTTACAAAAACCCGACGATGGATTACTCGACGAGGCTCAAATCCTCCGCTCAGCGAGCGGAGCCGACTTCGTCGTGCTCGTCCCGGCACGATCAGTCGGGACGGCCTGCGGAGTGGCCTATACCGGAGAACCTGACAACGATCAGGACTTCGGGTACAGTCGTTGCAAATTCGTGCAGTGCAAAGACTTTTGCACACGAATTGGGACATAATATGGGAATGCTCCACGATCCATATGTCTCGAATCTGAGTTCGATTATGCCCTACAGGTATGGGTATATAGATCTCGAAGCCCGGTTCAGAACCATAATGGCGTACAGAAATATGTGCACCGAAAACGGGTTCGAATGTCCCATGATTCAGCACTATTCTAACCCGGACGTCTTCTATCTTGGCCGGCCAACCGGTACGCCGTTCGAGGCAGAAAATGCGATCTCAAACAACAGTCGCGTACTCCGCGAAATGGCCCCTCAGATCGCGTCAATCACGCAAACAGCCGAACCCGGAACGTTCGCGGTTGCAGGACACATAGTCACTGAATCCGGGTTTCCCGTTGGACAGCTATCCCTTTCGCTGGCGGGGAACGTTGAACTGAAGGTTGTATCTGACGAACTCGGATCCTTCATTTTTACCGGCGTCAAAGACGGGACATACACGGTAGAGTCGTTGGGAAATGGACTCGAATTTCGTTCGTCGCGAGCAGTGGTTGAGGTACAGAACGGCGACGTCGTGGGCGTCGATTTTCTGGCTGTTCCGTTTGAATTGAAAATGACCCTTTCCATGGTCGAGCAGCCTGAGTCTACTGAAGAAGGAAACAATGACGGCCAGGTAAATCCCGGAGAGTTCAAAACGTACTCCATCCAGCTGACGAATCCGAGCAGCGAGTCGATTCACTGGCCCAGATTGACGATCAACGTCGAAAATTTATCGGAATACATAGAAACATCGATTCCCCGGCAAACTTCTATTTCGCTTGATTTCGCACCAGGGTATAGTCACGAGATAGAGAAATCCTTTTTCTGGATAGACGGAGATACACCCGATGGTCACAAACTGAAAATTCCGTGGGCGGCGTACGATGGTGATGCTCAACTGGTCGCCACGGATATCATCGAAATAACTGTTTCAGGCTACTTACCGACCGCCCGAAGCTGGCACGATGCGCATCAGATTGAAGGCTGTCGACGATAAGGGAAATGTTGCCACATTCGTAATCGCGGAGCGATTGCGATCGAAGTTTTTCGAACCTCCAAAGAGTGTGCTCGTCGTATCAAACAGATTCTTACCGCAAATCGAGTATTCAATATTGTATGTAACATCACTCACGGAGCTCGGGGCACGATCAGACGTCTGGGTGATTGAGGAAGGCGGATTGCCTTCGACAGAACTGCTGCTGAATTACGACTATGTGGTCTGGACAAATGCCCGTCCCGATCTCACGTTCGGACAGGAGTCCGGATATCTGGTCATCCGGGAATATCTCGAGCGGGGAGGTCGATTCTTGTTGACCGGAAACCGCATTGCCTGGGCGGCATCCAACAACGATCAGGACTGGCTGGAATTCGTGGCAAGCACATCGCACGCAGCGGTCGTGTCGGGGCTCGCGGGCGTAAAAGGTGTTTTCGGACGGGAGTCCCAGAATTTGTCTTTCGATTTGACAGGATACAACGAAGCTGACCTGATGACGCCCTTTGGAACCTCCGAAACTCTCTTCGCCTGGGAGGGGCTGGATCGATTCGCCGGAGCAAGTGGGGATAGAATACCACACGTCAGAGTATGACCTCGTCTTGGCGACCTTCGGACTCGAGCATCTTGCTGAACGGTCGGACCCTGACGCGGTCATGACCGTATCTGTCCATGCCTTAACCTCGATGGAAAATAATGGTTCACCACAAAATACAGCTTCTGCAGACAGCCTGATACTTGGACTTGACGGTTCGCCTGTGATCGTCAATCTGCTCCCCCTTTTGAAGATCCGGATCGGGACAAACTGTCGTATAGTGCATTCTCCACGAATCAGAAGCTGGTCCAGCTCTCGGTAGTTGAATCCACGCTGATGATAACACCCCGGTTTATCGGTTCGAGTATTGTTACTATTTATGCCACGGACACATAGGGCGCTTCCGCAACGACCGACCTGTCGGTGACAGTTGTCGAATCCGTGAACGTGGATGCCACAACTGACGAAGATAAAACGCACGCGATCACGTTCGAACTGCGGCAAAACTACCCCAATCCGTTTTCTGAGACAACAATGATCCGGTTCAGCATTCCCGATTACACAACGGTTTCGCTGACTGTATTCGATCTTCTGGGCCGGAAGGTTATGTCGCTGGTCGATAAGCCACTGGGTCCCGGAAGTCACAGCATCAGTCTGGACGCGGGGTCGCCGATAAGCGGAGTGTACATCTACCGGCTCGCGACTCCGAACGCGGCGGCGATTCGCACGATGCTTCTGGTCAAGTGACGGTGCGCGAAATCACATCGGGATTCTGAACTGTCACCTGCCCGACGAAGCGATCAACTGCCTCCGCCGGATCGTCCAGCTAAAACTCAGACAGACCGCAGTCAGCTACCCCTTGTCGACCGCTCAGTTACTCCCCAAAAACCCGATCAGTACTGCCGACCCTTTTGAAAACGATCGTGTGCCTTGCTTCGGAGATAAAAAGCGGCGGGCCAAATTTGGGTCTCAATTTAAGGTCGGGGTCCAACAGAGGAGCAGCATTCCCTGTTATCCAGCTGCTACCCTTGAAATAGACCGAGTCCTGTTGCATTATATAAACTCCAAAATTAATATCTTCGACTGATTTCAGACTAGCTCCGCCGGCTGAACATCTCATCGTACCACTGAAATCCTCAGTGAAATCGCCTCCCAAAGTCATTGTAATGACCAGCGAGTTGATCACGAATTCGACGCCCTGATCGGTCGTTCCGCACGCGGAATCGTCCTTGGCTATCGCGACAACTTGAGGAAGATCATAGCCATCTATCGAAGCGGCTCGGAATACTCCTGGCAAAACGAGTCCATCCACCGTTTCCTCCTCGTTTTTTCCGTCCGATTTTTGGTCCGTGCCCGGTCCATCCGATATGCCGTCTGTGCCTGGTCCGGAAGAATCACATCCGGAAAGAATCAGGATCACAAAGAAGAAGCTGAAAACGACTGCAACTGGAAACCAGGATGTACCAGGCCATGAAGTTGATCGGAAATGTGCCATGATTGAGTACGCTGTTTGGACTAAAAAACAGCAAAAAACAATGTTTTTTGCTATATCCTCGTGAACAAGGTAGAAATGAAAAAACTGTTTTGCTCAATCATTTTCAGAAAACTATTCGGCAGCTCTGTGGGCATGTAAACCTACCTGATGTAGTAGAACCCACGCCATACTTTTCTTTGCACTTTTGCTCCCCGCCCCGTTTATTGTAGTCGAACCATCTATCTGTCTATACGGTCGGCGAAAAGTATGGTCGCAAGCGGATAAAGAACTCAAGATCTATCCTACCGACCACATTCCACCCATGAATGAGGTGATCCGGGAGACGCTGGCGTGGCTTGATCGTTACCTGGGTCCTGTGATGTAAGGCGGATTCCCCTGGAACGCAGTGGCCACATGGAATGTGAACGGACAGAAAATAAACGACCTCGCTGTAATGGTTTAGGACTCGCGGCAGTGACTAAGGAGCGGCGGGACCACGCGGCCGAACTGACCGCTGAATCCCAGACCCGGCCTATAAATCTATACCTTCCAGCGCCCAGAGCTGGAGTTCGCTTGTCTCTCTCCAGAACGTCAATTTGTCTCCATCTGGATGTACACGGACTCCTCGAAACTGATCCTCGTCAAATACCTCTTTTCCCAGCTTGATTCTCTTGCCACTTTCGAGGTCGAGGTGATACAGCTGCTGCCCTGACTTCGGACGGTTCTCCGCGAAGACGAGGGCCTTGCCGTCTGGCGTCCAGGTGACCCCGACCATGCGGGAATACCCTTGGTCTGTTCTGGCCTCGTCCTTTGAAGACATCTTTCCGTCACGAATCGTCATCAGAACAATATTGCCATTGGTCTCACGGGTCGACGTATCCGGGCCGAGCACAAAGGCGGCAGTTTTGCTGTCTGGGGAGAGCGACATGGAAATAATCACGCGATTTTTGAACTCGTGAAGGACGCGCTTCGACGATCCTCGCCGATCCATCTCGACGAAGTGATGTGGGGATGCAAAAAAGATTCTCGTTCCGTCAGAAGAATATCCCTTTCCGACTATATAACCGGGATTAAAATTGAAATCTTCGAAGCCTTCTATCGCAACGTGAGACGATTCCTCCAGGTTGACGGACAGGAGAACAGGCTTTGAATTTTTTCTGGTCTGAAAGAGCACAGAAGAGTTGTCAGAGGACCAAATAAGAGAATAGCGACGTATTCCCTGGGCGTCGAAGGGCAATTCGTGTACCTTCGTTTCTCCAGACTTGATGTTTGTAACCAGCAACAGTTCCTGGCTACCCGGCTCTTCGGTAAGAAAGGCGAATAATTTTCCATTCGGCGACACTACTCCTGCCCGTTGTTTGCCGTAGTTGGCCGACGAGATGACATGCTCATTATGGAGCATTTCGCCGCTGGAAAAATCGACACCTTGTTCGTACACATGCTGGGTATAGATCGAACGGCTGTAATAATACCTATCATTGCTGCTGATTCCCTTAGCTGTGATGAATCCTTCAAATCCAGCAAACAAGAGACTGGGAGGCCCACTCGCCTGCCCGTTCACCATGTTTTGAGTCCAAAGCTCCGTAGTCCCATCAAAGGTGCTCAGATACAAAACATGTTCTCCTTTTATATCCCATAACGGGGAGTAGCTTCTTATATCGTTGTTTACGACCGAGCTTGCTCGTACGCTTGATCCATCGGCAGACATGACTTTGATATTGATGGGAGCATTGGGATTTTTTCGCTGCCCCGTTTTGAATGATTCAAATACAATATGCTCCTGATCAGGGGACATGTCCATGCTGAATGTATGCCAGTTATCAGCGAGCGTCGAGACTGTGCGCGCTTTTCCGGTCTCTATATTTACGAGCGTAATGGCGTCGGTAATGTGATTCTTGCGCTCATTGATAGCCAACAATTGTTTGCCGTCACTGCTCCATTTGATCGGGAAGGGTACATCGGGGGTGCCAGACGGCACCAGAACACGTGTTTTTCCCGATTTAAGGTTGTAAATGCGGACCTCGCCTCCACCCAAAGGAAGCCACAGGTACATCAACTCTTTCGAATCCGGTGACCAGATTGAAACGTCGCCGAATGCCAACTCATCTTCGGCCCAACTCCCGTCCGAACT
>JACZYD010000133.1 GCA_022571255.1 Bacteroidota bacterium | reverse complement strand
CTGAACTATCACCTGTGACCAGACAAGTACGATTATGAAATTCCGAGTCTTTTCTTTCAGCTTCCTCTTCGGTCTCTCGCTCAGTGGTTCGGCAGCCATTGCCCAGACTACGATCACCTACACTGTGGAATACAACTACGACGCTCAGAGCCGTCTGACCGGTGCCTCCTACAGCGGAAATGCAAGCATCGCTTACAATTACGACACCACCGGCAATCTCCTCGCTGTGACAACGGAAGCTGCAGACGACGTGGCGACGGAAGAGGACACCGGTCTCCCCGTCCGGTTCGAACTCCAGGGTAATTATCCGAATCCATTCAATCCAGTGACGACGATCGTGTTCGATCTTCCAGAAACGGCTCAAGTCGGTGTGGAGATGATCGACGTGCTGGGTCGTCGGGTGCTGGTGCTCCCGGCTCGCACGGTGCAGGCGGGTTTCAGACGCGCGTTGAGCGTCGATGCCTCGGAGTTGGCCTCGGGTGTATATTTTTATCGATTACGGGTACAGACAAAGGAACGCGTACAGGTAAAAACCGACCGAGTGGTGATGATCAAATAAACGGATTTGTAGTGGTCTCTCGACAACCCATCTCATTTTTCGTATCCAGAGATTTTCAAATGAGAAATTCCCTGATTGCATTGTTCCTGGTTCTTTTTGTGGTCCCGGCTCTCGCACCGTCGGCCCGAGCCTTTCAGCAAAAGTCCCAGCCCATCATCGACATGCATTTACACAGCTACGATGAGGCAAACTACTTTGTGATTCCGGACAATTATGGAACGATCTCGCCGCCATCGGCGGAAGCCCATTTTGACGCGACCTATGAAATCATGAGGCGACGGAAGATCGTGTTGGGCGTTGTAAGCAATACGGCATCGTCTGAGGAGGCATGGCTCGCAAAGGATGAAGACAAGAGATTCATTCGAGGATTCAGCTTTTTGGGCCCGGAAGAATGGACACCCGAATCGTTTGAAAAGCTCGCAAAAGACGGGAAAATAGATGTGTTCGGGGAGATCGGAGCCTATTACCGTGGAATGACTCTTGCGGACCCTTTTTTCGACCCGTATCTGAAAATATGTGAGGAGTACGGAATACCCGTAGCGCTTCACACGGGCGGTGGACCTCGACAGGTCACGTACCGGGGATCACCAAAGGCGCGCCTCACCATGGGAAACCCTCTACTCATCGAGGATGTCCTGGTGAAATACCCGAAATTGCGAATATACCTGATGCATTCGGGTGAGATCTTCTATCATGAAGCGTTGCGACTCATGTTGTCCTATCCTCAGGTTTATTCCGATCTGGGCGTCGTTTTATGGGTACATCCAATGCCGAAATATTATGGCCGGGAATTTGTTCGGTTGGCGAAGGAATTCGGTATGCTCGACCGGGTTATGTTCGGGTCTGACCAGATGGTCTGGCCTCACGCCATCGACTTATCACTCGAACAACTCGATTCATTCGATTTTCTGAGCGAGAAAGAGAAGCGGGATATCTTATACAACAATGCAGCCCGGTTTCTCGAGCTGAGCGAAGACGAGATTACCCGGCACCACGAGTAGCGATTCCAACCAGATTGCCCGGCACCACGAGTAGCGATTCCAACCAGGTTGCCCGGCACCACGAGAAGCGTTTCTGACGAGGAATTCCCGACACGCAGCAATCATTTCGTCCACCGGGACCGTGAGATGATCGATCTCGGTCTTGTGCTTGAAGATGCGCGTATAAACACGAATCGTGTTATGGTTCGTGATCGAGCCCGTCCTCCGAACTGCGGTCATATGTGCTCTGTGCGGATTTCAGAATGATTTCGTGCTCCTTCAGGATGATTTTGAGCTCTCTGCGGGGTCACTTCGCGCTCATTGCGGCCCATTTATCGCTCACTGCGGGCTCATTTTGAGCTCACTGCGCATGCGAGCTGAGTCTGGAGGTGACGGCAGTTTGGCGGTTTCACCGGGCGCGATCACCATTTCTCAATCCCGAGGACGTTCATTCTGTAGCTGAAAGTTGATGGTTTTATTCCCATGAGACTGGCGGCGCCGTCCGGGCCCCATACTTGTCCGTCGGTGTGCGAGAGAACAGCGATCATGTTGGCTTTTTCCGTTTCTCGAAATTCATCTTCGGTAAGGAATTCCTCCAATTCGCCAGAGGTGGAATCCCGCGCATCTGACGCCGATATGGATTCCCGCCTTTCAGATGCCGATGTGGATGTTGTCACCGATGCGGACGCCGGTACAGATATCTGCAGCGCAAGATCGAGACGCAGGCGTGAACCCGTAGTCAAAATGACTGCGCGCTCCATGACGTTGTTGAGTTCCCTGATATTTCCGGGCCAGTCGTGTTGTTGTAAGATTACAAGCTGGCCTTTCGAGATTCGGGGGATGTCTCGACCCAGATCTTTGCAGATGTGTTCAATAAAATGAAGGGCGAGCGGGGCGATATCCTCCATGCGATCTCGCAGCGGTGGTACCTCGACAGGAAAAACGCTGAGTCGGTAAAACAGATCTTCACGAAATCGTCCCGCAGCAACTTCTGCGGACAGGTTCTTGTTGGTCGCGGCGACAATACGGACATCGACTTTCTGCGTTTTGTCGTCTCCAACGCGTTCGAATTCGTGCTCCTGAAGAGCTCGTAATAATTTTCCCTGCATGGCGAGGGGAATTTCACCAACCTCATCGAGGAACAGGGTTCCGGAATCCGCTAGTTTCAGCCGCCCGATCCGATCCTTGTGCGCGCCCGTAAAGGCCCCGCGAACATGTCCGAAAAACTCACTTTCAAAAAGTTCGTTCGGGATTGAGGCACAATTCACCTTGACCATGGGGCCGTCGCTGCGTTCACTCTTGTTGTGAATCGCTCGCGCGATCATTTCCTTCCCGACTCCTGATTCTCCGAATATGAGCACAGTCACCGGAGTTTTCGCGACGGCTTCGATCTGGGAAAGCGTTCTTTTCAGTGCCGGACTCTCTCCGATGATCTCCCCGAAATTTACCGTAACACTGAGTTCGTCGCGGAGGTAGTCCCGTTCCTGCTCCAGTTGATCGGTCAATCGCCTGATGTGTTCAAACGCCTCCTTCTTTTCCCGTTCGGCTTTTCGCCTTTCCGAAATATCGCGAAATACGACGACGGCGCCGTCGGGAGTTCCATTCTTCATGATGGGCGTGCTGGTATACTCGACCGGAATCGGAGTGCCGTCTGTGTGCCAGAATACTTCGTCATCCACACGATGAATCTCCCCATCATGAATGGCAGCGTAAATGGGACATTGTTCTCGTGCGTAGTGGGATCCATCTTCATGCGAATGGTGGTGAACATCATGGGCGAATTCTCCCAGGACTTCGTCTGGGTGCCAACCGATAATTCGCGTACTCGCGGAATTTCCAAATGTGATACGCCCATTGTGATCGAGGCCATAGATGCCTTCGCCGGCAGCATCGAGGATCAACTGATATCGTTCTTCCAGGGCAGAGAGATTATCTACCGTCCGGCTCAACTCTTCGACGTCTTCCACCATGACAACGACACCTGGTTGATCATCTTCTGCGTGGACGAGCCAGGCCGTAAGCTGACAACGAATAGGGTCTCCGTGGCAAGCGACCCTGACGCGCAGGCCCGAAACCGACTCTCCTCTCCGGAGGACGGATTCGAGTTTTTCGTTGAGGTTCTTCGAGTCCGTTTTTTCAAAAAGATGGTGCGCTTTCAGCTCATCAACCGCATCTGATTCTGAAAGCCCGAGACGTCTTCTCCATCCGAGGGATAAATGGACGCAGTGCAGAGAATGGTCCATCACCGCGAGAAGTGCGGTGCTTTTGTTGATGAGAGATGTTTCGAAAGAATTCATAGAGCAAAACCTTAAATATTTGTGGTTAATACCACAGAATATTGTGGAACCCAAATAACTGCGGTAATTATAAAAACATCTAAGTAATTGTATTTAAATGAGTTATATAAATTGGCACGGTTACTGTAAGATAATAGGCCGCAAGCAAACGACCAAGTTTATCCAACTCAAGAATTCAGCAATGACCAATCAGAAACTGCCTTTGCCACCTTTTACCAAAGAGTCGGCAACACAGAAGGTTCAGGCCGCTGCGGACGCCTGGAATGGGCGCGATCCAGCCAGGGTCGCTCAGGCTTACACAGAAGACTCGGTCTGGAGGAACCGGGACGAGTTTTTTCAGGGCCGTGCGGCGATTGAGGCTTTCCTGAAGGCGAAATGGAAAAAAGAACTCCACTATCGCCTCACCAAAGAATTATGGGCCTTTACCGGCAACCGTATTTCTGTGCGCTTCGAATACGAGTGGCAGCACAGCGAGTCAGGAAAATGGTATCGGACCCACGGAAATGAACACTGGGAGTTCGACGAAAACGGCTTTATGAGCCGGCGCGACATGAGCGCAAACGACATCCAGATTTTACCGGACGATCGCCGAATCGGTATGCCGTCCCACAAATCACCAACGAACACATAAAAACAAGAAGCATCATGAAAACGACAAAAAACTTAAGTATAACTACTTTACTAGTATTTCTTTTTGCCGGCGCCAATGGCTATTCGGTGAAGGCGCAGTTGCCCGATCCCGGAATGGTCATCGACGATCGTACCGCTCTGGTGATCACCGATCCTCAGAATGATTTCCTCTCGCCGGACGGCGTGACCTGGGGTGTGGTGGGCGAAAGCGTCGTGGCAAACAACACGGTAGCCAACCTCGAAACACTCTTCAAAACAGCGAAGGAGCAGGGTATCCCCGTGTTCGTCTCGCCACATTATTACTTCCCGACGGATCATGGCTGGCATTTTGAAGGTGCCCTCGAGACATTGATGCACAACATCGGCATGTTTGACCGCGATGGCGCGCTCTCGCTGGAAGGATTTGATGGATCTGGAGCCGACTGGCTGGACCTCTACAAGCCGTACATCAATGATGGCGAGACGGTTGTCACCAGTCCTCACAAGGTTTATGGTCCAGAGCAGAACGACCTGGCTCTTCAACTCCGTAAACGTGGAATTGATCGCGTGATCCTGGCGGGTATGTCGGGCAATCTGTGTGTTGAGTCGCATATGCGAGAGCTGTTGGAGATGGGATTTGAGGTTGCGGTTGTGACGGATGCAACGGCCTCCGCAATCTTACCGGGGCTCGATGGAAACGCGGCCGCACAGACCAACTTCCGCTTCATCGCCAACGCAACCTGGACAACCAGGGAAGCCGCGGAGCTGATGAGCAATCGATAATCTCAAGACTTCAGGCGGCCCGGGTTTCCCGGGCCGCACACCCGAAAACGACACATAACAATGAATAATGCAATGCGCTTTTTGACTCAAAAACTGGTCCGGGCTTTGATCGTCCCGATCATGCTCGGCCTCTCTTTCTCACCATTCGTCAGGGCACAAGACCAGACCCAATCAGACGTCAAATACAGGACAATCCAGATCGACGGGCTGGAGATATTTTACCGTGAAGCAGGTGATCCAGAAAATCCGACCTTGCTTTTGCTCCATGGATTTCCGACTTCGTCGCACATGTTTCGCAATTTGATGCCGGCACTCTCTGACGATTATCACGTGATCGCCCCCGACTATCCGGGTTACGGGTTCAGTTCGATGCCCTCTGTCGACGAATTTGATTATTCTTTTGACCACTTCGCACGCATCATAGAGAAGTTCATCGATCAAAAAGGGCTGGATAAGTACAGTCTGTACCTGATGGATTACGGGGCGCCCGTGGGATTCAGAATCGCCGCTGCTCATCCCGAGCGCATCGAATCGCTGATCATACAGAACGGCAACGCATACGACGAAGGCATCGACAACAACTTCTGGGAACCCATCCGGGAATACTGGAAAAATCGAGACGCAGTGAACAAGGGGCTCGACAATGACTGGTGGAAAAACGTCAAAGCCGCGTACCAGAAGCCTGAGATGACCAATGACGAAGCGCTCCGGTTTTTGCTGACTATTGGAGCCACAAAGTGGCAGTACACAAACGGGGTACGAGACACAGAGATGATCAGTCCAGACACGTGGGGCCACGTTCAACCGCTGCTTGATCGGGAAGGAAACCAGGAGATTCAGCTGCAGATGTTTTACAGCTATCGATCGAATCCACCCCTCTATGCGGAATGGCAGAAATATTTTCGGGAGCATCAGCCGCCGACACTGATTGTATGGGGAAAGAATGACAAAATATTTCCTGCTGCCGGTGCCCACCCGTACAAACGAGACCTGAAGAATCTTGAGTTTCACCTGCTGGACACCGGCCATTTTGCACTCGAAGAAGATGGCGACCTGATCGCGGATTATATTCGCAGCTTTCTGGCTCGCGAGCTGAATTAGAAAAATCACTGTCTGTGGGGAAAACGAAGAAAGCCGCAATCCATCTGGAATGAAAAAGTCAGTCGCAATCCAACTGGAATGAAAAAATCAGCCATGAAACTCATCTCCGTAAATGTGGGTCTGCCGCGTGAAGTCATGTGGAATGGCCAGGCCGTTCAGACGGGAATCTTCAAGGAGCCTGTAACGGGTCCTGTGATGCTGCATCGCCTGAACCTCGATGGAGACCGGCAGGCGGATCTGTCTGTGCACGGCGGCCCAACAAAAGCCGTATACGTTTATCCTGCAGAACATTACAGATATTGGAGCGATGAACTTCCGGGGCAAGAACTCCCGTTCGGGGTGTTTGGTGAGAATTTTACAACAGAAGGTCTGGACGAGGAAGCCATTCGCATTGGAGATCAATTCAGCATCGGGGAGGCCCGGGTCGTGGTTACGGAGCCCAGGATGCCATGTTTTAAACTCGCAATCCGCTTTGAGCGACCCGATATGCCGAAGCGTTTTCTGAAGAGCCGGCGCACGGGATTCTATTTTGGTGTTCTCGAGGAAGCGCCGGTGCGGGCCGGTGACGAGATAACGCTTCTCAGCCGTGACGAAACAGGGTTGAAACTGGCCGACGTGACGAGACTCTACACGACCGAGCGGAACAACTCAGTTTTGCTCTCCAAGGCGATTGCAACGGAAGGTTTGCCCGAGAGCTGGCGCGGGTATTTCCGAAGTCAACTTGGAAAACTCGAAACTTGAGAAAAGTTGTCGGATCACGCCACGATAAACTTTCCCATCATGCCCGGATCCTCGTGCTCCAGAATGTGACAGGAGTACATTTATGGATTTTCGGAATCCGAATAGTTCGCACATCCGGCAATCAGACGCACAAGCTCTCCCGGATCTTCGTGTCGCCCGTTTTCAAGACTTTGGCGATTCGGCCTATGTCCATCGCCCTGGCATTGAGCGTGTGACCGTTCCCGTCACCCTACATCGCCCTGGCATTGAGCGTGTGACCGTTCCCGCCAGCCGACATCACCGTCGGCATGGTCACTTCCAGTGTAGAATTCCCGGTTTTTGCGGTCGTCTTTCGATCCATCCAGTTGATTGTGGTGAGACGGGAAGGAATTGTTGCCGATCCGGACCGATTGTCGACTGGCCGTATTTCCAGAAAGTGTTGGCAGGCCGTAAATTACCAAATATCAAAAACTCTTCTGTAATCAATCCCCCTGTTTGTCTGTCACCGAATCAGGACCATCATCGATACCACGAATAGAGTGGTGGGGCTTGCCGGGGGTGACCCGCGAATTCGCCAATGATCCGTAAGATCCGAACAACCAAATCCTGGAAATCACGGATGCACGCGGGAAGCTTGATTGGTCTCCTCTTTCTTGCCCTGCAGCTTGTCTCTATTGGATACGCCCGGTTTATCCCCGAGAGGTTTTTCTGCTGGGCACCATACGATCAGCACACACATTATCGCATTGACGTGGTGCTTGTTGACGGTACGATGACAGCCATAGACGTGAGGCGGCGTTATCGATATGCGTCCGAGGCGTGGGAGCCCAGAAACATCGCCAATGTGTTCTCGATTATTCGGCAGTATGAATCCACCTACGGAAAGTCTGACAATGCGCGCGTAACGGTTATCTACTCCACAAACGGACGTGCAGAGGCGACGTGGCAATGGCCGGAGCGATAATGAGCAGCGATCCGAGAGGAAAACCCTGGTGCGTGATGGGCACACCGATGGTACCGCAAGTGTTACTGGCGGGCAAACTTTTCTTCCTGCTGTTGCTGTTGCACGGATTCACAGGACATATTAAAGACCCTTATCTCCCGTTCATTTCGATCTTCGATTATTTCCATTCCGTTCCAGGGATCTTCGCCACGACCCTTCTGGCCGTGTTTATCGCTGCCGGTGCGATGCTGCTGTTCAACATTGCCGTTCGTCCTGCAAGTGTGCTGCTTGGACTCGTAATTGCGCTGGAACGGT
>JACZYD010000132.1 GCA_022571255.1 Bacteroidota bacterium | reverse complement strand
CGTAGAACTGAAAACAAATATAACAGTATGTTATGTCCTATAACTAAACAGATTTTTTTGGAACCTGTTACAGCAGAGGATGGAATGATATATGAAAGATCTGCCATAGAAACTTGGGTTTATGAGAATGGAACAAGTCCAATGACAGGCAAACAAATGTCTTGGAAGGTCTGATTAAAAATAGAATGTTCCTAAGGAAGGAGACGAGCATTGACATCCGGATGAACGGAACGACTCATTCCAAGACATTCACTCCGGATAATAAGTGTTCTGCGATCATGAACTTCATCAGACAGGTTTTTAAATTTTGGATCGGTTGAACTTCCCGGATTATAACGCACCGCACCAAGAGAGAACATTCCATACGGGGTCGTGTCTTCGCCGGGAGCTGCTTCCTGCGCCACGCCGATCTGAAAATACTCGGTCGTCATGTCGAACAATTTTGTCGGTCTGATCCCGACCAGGTCTTCCAGCTTTGTGTCCTGCCGGTGATACGAGAACTCTACAACCCGGCCGAAACCAATGGGTTTACCGACAACAACAGATGCACTGAAGGAATCCTTGATATTGTATCCGCTCGTGGAACCGAACAAGGAATACCCACCCATGAGACTGACCTGCATTCCCTGTCCTGCAGCTGGTAAAACTCCAATAATGGCGACCACGGCCGCGAGCAACGTTTTTATTGTTTATCGTAATGTGGTTATTTCTGTTCGAATCCTGATTCAGTACAAGTCATACCGCGCGAGGCGTCCGTCCAGAGCACCGTTGACAAGCGGTTTTTTCCAGCTTGTTCGCAGTCCCAGAGTTTTAAGCAGTTCGCGTTTTCCGGCGTAGAGATAACAAACTGAGCCGGTACATTCCTTCTTCAGATAATCACCGAATTCTCTGTAGAAATACTCCATATTTGTCCGGGCGCCGATCCGCCTTCCGTATGGAGGATTGACGACAATGGTGCTGCCTTCGTGTGGGGCTTGCGTCTTGTAATCACGCTCTTCGATCACCACGCTTGCACCATGCGGCAGGTTCGAAAGATTTTCGCGCGCGATTGCGACCGCTTCCGCGTCGATATCCGATCCGGAGATCAAACCGGAATTGGGTAGCGGCCGAATCTTCCGGTCTGTTTCGGAGCGAATGGACATCCACAAACGGTTGTCAAAATCGGGAAGATGGCGGAATCCAAAAGATTCGCGAAGATATCCGGCCGGGATCCGGCAGACCATCATCAACGCTTCGGCAAGCAGGGTTCCAGAGCCGCACATCGGATCCAGGAGGGGTGTTTCCCCGGTCCATTCACTCATCCGGATGATTGCCGCTGCGACCGTTTCCTGCATCGACGCTTCGACGGATTTTTTGCGGTATCCCCGGCGGTGAAGTGATCCACCGGCCACGTCCAGACTGATTGTTGCTTTGTTATTCTGAATATGCAACCCGAACCAGACATCCGGGTCCCGCTTGTCAATACTCGGTCGAGAACCCGTTTTCTCTCTGAAGTAGTCGATAATGGCATCTTTCAGCCTCAGGGCAGCATACTGGGAATGCTGGATGCGACTCTGCGAAACGGTTGCGGCTATGGCAAAGGTGGACGACACATCGAGGAATTGGGACCAGTCAATGGCAGACGCCGTTTTGTACAGATAGCGGTCGCTGTGACAATCGAAACGGATAAGCGGCGCGAGGATGCGGTTGCACAGGCGCGTCCCGTACACGATCCGATATAACACCGCGAGATCAGCCTTGAATTCAATGCCTCTGTATTTCGGAACGACACCATGGGCGCCCAACTCCTTGAGCTCCGTCGCTCCAAGTTCCTCGATCGGATGCGCGATCTGTGCAAAAAACGTTTTCGTTTTCTGGTAGCGGTATTCAGAATCCACGTCGTTTGCCCGGGTCGGTTAACGGCTTTGGAGGACGGACTCGAGTACGCTCAGGTCTCCGTCATTGTCGGCCGGATCCAGCTTCAGAATATGCGCCATCAGAGGGTAGATATGCACGTTTTCAAACGGATCAATTCGCAGACCGGATTTGAACGACGGCCCGCCGGCAGCAAAAAGAGCCCGCATCGATAACAGTTCGGGGCGATATCCGTGAGTTGCTCCCTTAGTCCGATGTTTGTTTTCCTCATACCAGGCCCTGTCCCGGAATATGGTCCATCCTTCATCGGCGATGGCAATAATTTCAGGGATCCTGTAGTGACCCGAGAAATGCAGGTCTGCGGGCATGTTTTCCCTCAGATAGACATCCAATGCCGGGTGGCGTCCTTGCAGAGCAGCGACGATGTCTTCTGCGGAGCCTCTCGCGGCGTTCATCATCGCAACAGGACTGGTGTTGATGACATCCACATCGCCAAGATCGATGTAATCGCCCAGAACAATCGCCCGGTCGGCAGATCGATCCGCCATGCCATGATCTGCGACTACGATGATATTTGTGGTGCGAAGAAGACCCCGCTCTTTCAGTCCATCCATGAGCCTTCCCAGATACGCATCGACCCGGGCTACGGCCGCGGCCGTTTCGGGTGAGTCCAATCCGTTTCTGTGGACCACCGAGTCCACATCTTCGAAATAAAATGCAACGAATGCAGGGCGTTCCGGTGATGGAAGATCGAGCCACTCGAGAACCTGATCAACCCGTTCGTTTCCGGGTACGGAAGCGTCAAATCTTTTCCAGTATGTGGGCTGGATACCCTGTACCGGCGCCTCCGATCCTACCCAGTAAAAGGTGGCCGATGTCAGTCCCTGTTTCTCTGCAGTCACCCAGATCGGTTCGCCCTCCCACCACATGGTGTTTTCCACAGCTTCCCGATCGCTGATCCTGAACCAGCTGTCGGTGGGTTCATCATACATCGTGTTCGATATGATACCGTGGTTCGCCGGGTACAGACCCGTGGCAATGGTGTAATGATTGGGAAATGTAAGTGTGGGGAAAGCCGGGATCATTCCTGTGTCCGCGACAACACCGTTTTTGATCATTCTGTCGAGGTTTGGCGTAGAATACCGATCCAGAAAATCTGCCCGAAAGCCGTCAAACGAAATGAGCAATAACGCTTCAGGCTGCGAATCCGCTGGCTCTTCAGACTGGCACGCCGCCACAACGGGCACCACCAGAAAAATGAGTAACAGCCGAGTGAGCGCAGGGCGCCATTCAGAAAAAAAAATCATGACGGGTTGAGCCGGAAAAGGTCAGGATAGAATGATCGGGCTCAATAATATAGGTCTAACGACTGCCGTCAGTCTCCAAAGAAATAATAAAACAGGAGGCCGCCCACGGGAAAGAAAATGATGAGGATTACCCAGATGGCCTTACCACCAAATGATCGCTTGCTTCCAGCGACTTCAAGAATAGCCAGAATATCCAACACGACGATTATGGTACCGCAGATGCCCAGACCCCACGGGGAATTGATCCGGTCTACGAGAGTGGGTCCACCGCATCCAGATAAAAGGGATGCTGTCAATACGGTGAAAAAGCCGAGTAATATGGATTGAAAACGTTTCATAGCTGCGATTTCGTTTTTTAGCGGGTGACTCGCATGTCTATACGAAGAATGGGAAAAAGGTTGGGATCGGAGTGATTTTTATTGCCGGAACAGCGTTCAGATGATCCCGTTCGAGCGGGGTCCCGTTCCAGGTGCACTGCCGCAGGTTCAGCTTGTCAGGTTGGCAACTGCGTCAGGAGCTCTTGTACGCCACAACGGCAACCGCAGTGTCCGGGCATCGCCATTCACCAACCAAGGCATCTTCGATTCCATGAAAATCGGTTCCATCATCTTTCCGGATCGCCCCGTTTTCCTCGCACCGATGGAAGACGTAAGCGACCCTCCGTTTCGCATCATCTGCAAACGGCTGGGTGCCGATATGCTTTTTACGGAATTTATCTCTTCGGGAGGACTGACTCACGGCGCCGAAGGGTCCATGCGGAAACTGGATATCCTGGAGGAGGAGAGACCTGTTGCGATTCAAATCTTCGGAGGCGATATCGAACAGGTCAGACAGGCGACGCGAATTGTGGATCGGGTGAATCCGGATGTCATCGACATCAACTTCGGATGTCCGGTAAAGAAGGTGGTCTGTAAAGACGGTGGCGCCGGTATCCTCAAAAACCTGCCCAAAATGGAGTCGATCACACGGGCGGTCATTGGTGAAACGTCGCGTCCGGTAACCGTAAAAACAAGACTCGGTTGGGATGATCGCAACATTCAGATCCTGGATGTCGCCAGAATGTTGGAAGATTGCGGTATTCAGGCCCTGGCTGTTCACGCGCGCACACGAAAACAGATGTACAAAGGTGAGGCCCGGTGGGAATGGCTGCGTAAAATCAAGGAAGACTCGGGTATCACTATTCCTCTCATTGGCAACGGAGACGCCGGGTCTCCCGAGAAAATCAAGGCGATGTTTGACGATACCGGAGTGGACGCCGTGATGATCGGGCGGGGAGCCATCGGCAATCCCTGGATATTCAACGCGGCAAAAGTGTATATGGAAACCGGTCAAATTCCAGATCCTCCCTCGTGGGAAGAGCGAAAATCTATTGTTGCAGAGCATCTTGCCCTGAAGTGCGAGTGGCTGGGCGAGCGTACCGGAGTCCTTGAAATGAGGCGGATGTACGGCGGTTATTTCAAGGGATTCCGAAACGCCGGCAGCCTCCGCATGTTACTGATGCAGGAGTCCACGGAGGAAGGTGTGCTTGAGGTGCTGGCGAAATTCGGCAAAGACGAAATCGAACTGGTCGTTCCCGTTCCCGTCCGGAAATCGGTACGCGCGATGTTATCCGGGGAAATTGCTGCGAATCGGTCAGGGTCTGTCAACACTCCCTGAAAACGCCTGCACTTTTGCGTGGACGAGACTCGCGGAACTTGCCCCGCAGATTGTCCGATAACGGCCCTTACTCCAGTCCGCGATCCTTCAGGTACGCAGCGCCGCGGCCTTTGATATTTTCATCCCAGTAGCTCATCCATCGAGCACCTTCTGCCGTGAGATGCTGCCAATCAATGGGCATGACATTGATTTCTGAATCCTTGATCCAGTCGGGAAGCAAAGCAGGGTCCAGATCGGTGCGGGCAGGAATCCGGAAATAGGTGTTGGCCTGATTTACGATCGCGCTGTCGGATGTGACAAACTCGTAAAAGTCTCGGGCAACAGCCTGATTCGGGCCGCCTCTGACGAGTGCGATCGCATCGTTTAAAACCGGCGTGCCGTCGGATGGAATCACAAATCCAAAAGGATAACCGTGTGTTATCGTCTGCATATATGTATCAGGCAAGTTCCACAGCGTGATATCTCCCTCTTCTCTTGCGACTTTCAGGTATAGCTGGGTCGGATCGGCTGCGTATGTCTTCGTATTGCGGTCCAGTCGGGCGAGCCAGGCAAATCCTTCCTCTTCGGTATCCTGTCTCATAATCAGTGCGCCCCATATGGTTCTCATGGTCGATGAGGCGAGAGGATACCGCACAATGATACGATCATGCCATTTTTCATCCAACAGATCATCCCATGTGTGGGGTACATCGTCTGCAGATACCGTGCGGGAGTTGTACATAATGACTTCGGGCGTTAGAAAAGTGGCATACCACATGTCGTTTTCACCATGACCCAGAGAATCCACGTATTCGGCCCAGCTCGGCACGTAGGGTTCGAGGAGATTTTCCGCCGCCGCCCTTGAGAATGTGGGTCCGTCACCACCCCACCAGATACTGGCCTGGGGATTCACCTTTTCCGTACGAATTCGATCGTAGGCGTCCTGTCCACCCATGTCTATCCACCGGACATCTACATCAGGGTAACGGGTTTCAAATGCATGCTCTGCCGCGCGAAGCATTTCCTTTCCGTGGGGAGAATAGACGGTGAGTTTCGTCCGGGAATCTCGTGCACACCCGGCCACTAAAACAACTGAACCGAATAGAAACACGGCAAGTCCCGGAGCCCGGAAATCTCTCATAATCTGAAGATACAGTTGTTTGGAATTATTCAATTCGGCGAAGTCGCGCAAATCGGAGGATGAGTTTTTTCTGTCCGACACTTTGAAAAAAGATCATGACCTTGGCCTGATCTCCCTGTCCTTCTTTCGAGATCACCTTGCCTTCTCCGAATTGCACGTGATCGACCCGCATACCCGGTACAATTTCGGTCGATTCGTCTTCGTCGTAGATGATCGTGCGTCCGGAACTTGCGGATCCGACCGGACTCGCGGAAAGGAAATTTGAGCGGGAAGCGCCCGTACCAGAGGACGTGTTTTTGTGCGCGTTATACTGCAGACTTTTCCGGTAATAGTGCGGGTCCATATCTTGATACCTGACGCCCGACGGTGAACTCATCGAAAACCGAGAGGTACGGACTTCATATTTCTGACCGGCGGCAGTGCGGACCACCGAAGGGTCGATTTCCTCAAGAAAGCGGCTCCGGACGGCGGATTGCTGTTCGCCGTAGCGAAAACGACTTCGGGCATACAGCAACATCAGAATCCGTTCTGCGCGAGTGGCGCCTACATAAAACAATCGTCTTTCCTCTTCGAGCTCTGCCTTGTCCTGCGTTGCAGCCGCAAGCGGGAAAAGACCTTCTTCCATGCCGGCAATAAAAACGATTGGAAATTCGAGGCCTTTTGAAGCATGCAGGGTCATCAGTGTGACGTAATTGTCCGAGTCCTGCGGCATGTCCGCGTCCGTCACCAGAGAAACTTCCTGGAGAAACTCACTCAATGTTGCGCTTTCGGACCCGTATGAATCAAACTCAGAGATGGCGCTCAACAGTTCCTGTACGTTTTCCCAGCGGACGAGGTTTTCGGGTGTATGTTCTTTTCGGAGATCTTCGAGCAGGCCCGAGTCCAGGATTACAGACTTCGCGAGATCAGGAGCAGGAATGGATGGAATTTTTTCACGGTAACCGGCAATCATATCCCGAAACTTCCTGATCGATGCGGCAGCCCTGGCCGGAACGCCGGATTGATCAACGCGGTCGAGTGCTTCCCAGACACCGATCCCTTCACGCTCCGCAAAAGAAAAGAGCTGGTTTTGAGATTTTTCACCGATGCCGCGTGTGGGTGTATTGATAACCCGTCGAAGGCTCGCGATATCGCTGGGATTGACGACCAGGCGGAGGTACGCCAGCGCATCTTTTATTTCTTTGCGCTGGTAAAAGGAAGTTCCACCGATGACCCGGTATGGAATCCCTCCTCGTCGAAGCGCATCCTCCACCGATCGGCTCTGCGCATTGGTGCGATACAACACCGCAAAATCCTGGTACATCAGTCCCAGTCGCAACTGAATGTCGCGTACCCTGCGCTCGATTATTTGTGCTTCGTCGCGTTCTGACAGGGCCTCCACCACGATGACCGGATCACCCACCGGGTTGTCGGTCCATAACGATTTTTCAAGTTGCGATTTATTGTTCCGGATGATGGAGTCAGCCAGTTTGACGATGTTTTTCGTCGACCGATAATTCTGCTCAAGCCGTACGCAAGCCGCATCGGGGTAATCCTTCTGAAAAGAGAGAATATTGCCTATATCCGCCCCCCGAAAAGCATAAATACTTTGAGCGTCGTCGCCCACTACACAAAGATTCTGCTCGCGGGCGGCGAGCGTTTTTGCAATCAGATACTGGGCCCGGTTGGTATCCTGATATTCGTCCACGTGCACGTATCGCCATCGCTCCTGATATTCGTGGAGAACATCTTCATTTTTTCTGAAAAGCTCCAGCGGTTTAAGCAGCAGATCATCGAAATCCATGGCATTGGCCTGCCGGAGCCGATCTACGTAAGGCTGAAAGACTCGTGAGGCAATTTCCTGGATGGGCGTTGAAACGAGTGATGCATATTCGGATGGTGATACCATCCGATTTTTGGCGCTCGAAATGAGATTGGCGATCGATTTGGGACGCACGTCCGTGGTGTTGATGTTATGTGACTGCATCAACTCCTTGATGATACGTTGTGAATCGTCCGCGTCATAAATGCTGAAATCAGACGTAAAGCCAAGGTGCGCACATTCCCGTCTGAGAACCCGGGCAAATGTGGAATGAAATGTACCGATCCACATACCACTGGTCACTTCTTCTCCAAGAATCTTCGTGACCCGCAACTTCATCTCGCGGGCAGCCTTGTTGGTAAAGGTGATCGCAAGAATCTCCCATGGTTTTGCACGGCCTGTTGCCAGTATATAGGCAATTCGATGGGTCAGCGTTCGTGTTTTTCCGGAACCGGGACCCGCAATAATCAATACGGGGCCGTCGGTCAGTGAGGCTGCTTCCTGCTGCGCTTCGTTGAGGCCTGCCAGAATAGTTTCCGGATCGATATCAATGGCCCGTGAATGTGAAT
>JACZYD010000131.1 GCA_022571255.1 Bacteroidota bacterium | reverse complement strand
GTTCCAGTTTCGAAGAAAACAGTGCCATCTCATTGGCCGTAAGACTGATGTGATACGTACCAAGACGATTGTTCGAACCGTTGTGATAATCATATGTCTGAATACCGAGACCGATCTGCCCGCTCGCTTCGATTTTATCCACGCGTTCAAAACGATAACTGCCATTTTCTCGCGTCATTTCCAGAACAATTGATTTGCCGCCGGAGATGGTGCGCCATCCTCCGGTTCGGGTGTCATGCACGCGGATTCGGCTGCTGTCTCCGATGGCATACAGTTTCATACGGATGATCCGGGGCGCTCTGGTATCGGGTATTTCGAAGCCGAACAGCAGGGGGTTTTCAGGCCAGCCAGTGCGCTCATTCCGAATCTCGAAATGAAGGTGTGGGCCCGATGAACTTCCCGAGTTGCCCGAAAATGCAATGACTTCGCCCTGCGTAATTTCAAACTGATTTCGGGACGGGAACAGATCAATGGCGAAGGATTCTCTTTCGTATTGTTTACTTTTTACAAACCCCGCTACGGCCTCAGAAAAGCGATCCAGATGCGCATACACCGTCACGAAGCCGTTCGGGTGCGTGACATAAAGAGCATTCCCGAACCCTGACGGAGAAACGGCTATGCGAGATATCCAACCCGATGCTGTGGCATATACCCGGTACCCCGACTTGCCATTCGTTTTGATGTCCAATCCGGAGTGGAAATGATTGGCGCGCATTTCGGCAAAACTTCCTGCAAGTGTGATCGGAATGCCCAGAGGGGAGCGAAAATAGTTTTGCGGATACGGGTTGAGAGGTACACTCGCCAGAATCAGGAGCGCGAGGAACGGGAGCAAACGAATTGTGTACCTGTGCTTGTATTCTTGTATTGAAGAGGGGAATCGTCGCATACTTTTATCTGGAAACTGCGAAAGTGATACGTTTCTGAGAGGTGCAGGCACAGATTGTTACAAGTCTCCCCATATATTCGGCACCTATCTCTATGAAAAACAGCAATTTACTGACACTGATCCTTCTGATTATCGGGGTATTCATCTCGGGTATCATACTGTTGGAATTGCGCGTCGTGCTTGTTCCATTCGTAATAGCGTTGCTTCTGTCCATCATTTTTAAACCGATTGTGCTCAAACTCAAAAGCAAACGATTGCCGATGGTGCTTTCTTTGTTTGGTGTGCTCCTCGTTTCTTTTTTTGTTCTTTTTCTCGTCGGATGGATCGTGTTCTCGAGCATACAAACATTCGTTGCGGCTTTACCTGCATATGAGGAACGTATATCGTTGGCAATAATGGATTTACAGGATACTGCCCTGGCCTGGGCTGATGTGTTCGACCTGCCCGTGTCGGATTTCCGATGGACCAGTGCCATTCAGTTATCGTCCGTTACCTCGGTTCTGACAAGTGGTGTTGGTTCTTTTATCAGTTTCGTAAGCTCGCTCTTTCTGATCGTCCTCTTCATGTTATTTATCCTTGCCGGGAGCGGCGATCTGAGCCGAAAGGTAAAAATTGCTTTTCCTGAGAGTCAGGCGACTAAGATAACCCGTGTAATTGATGCGGTTGATCTTCGTGTGCGTCAGTATCTCGTTACGAAAACGTTGATCAGCCTGGGAACAGGTACTCTCACGTTTTTGATTCTTCTCGGGTTTGGTGTCGACTTTCCTCTGATCTGGGGCGTTGTCGCTTTCGTCCTCAATTATATTCCGAGTATTGGATCAATTATCGCTGTGCTCTTTCCTTTTGCCCTGTCGCTTCTTCAGTTTGATACGCTGGGCGTACCGCTGGGAATCATTATTTTGCTGGGAGGCACTCAGTTACTGATGGGCAACGTTCTGGAGCCCAGAATCATGGCATTCAAACTGAACATGAGTCCGTTGCTGGTCCTCGTCTCGCACATATTCTGGGGATGGTTATGGGGACTTCTCGGAATGATGCTTGCTGTACCCATGACGGCTACGATAATGATTGTAATCGAAAACCTGGAACCCGTACGGCCTCTTTCAATTCTGATGAGCGGTACGCTCGACGATCATGATCAGGCAAAAAACGAGACCGGGATATCAACGTAGAGAACGACCGGCAATAATCACGTCGGCGATCGACTCGGAATTCCCTGACAGAAGATGGGCGTTCAACATCTCGTCAGGAGAAAGCCCCGATAACAAAGGACACGAAGCGTCAAGAATCACAAGGTCAGCGACGGTTCCAACGTTCCAAAGGGCATTCTCCAAACCGCTGGCCTGTCTTCCTCCACAAACCGCTGAAAGATAACGCCGCGTCGCAGCCCCGGTCGTAGAAACAATCCCGTCTATATTCCTCGTACGTTGGCTGACCCGCTGTACGTATTCCAGGACCCTTATTTCTTCCCCGGGTGATACGGAAACGTTACTGTCTGAACCGATCGCAAAAGATCCAACCGATCTTTTGCGATCGTTCTCATCGTCGGCAAAACCTTTCCCCGGGTGACTCTCTGCGAAGAGCCGAAACGGAAAAACGCCGTCCCCGAGATCTGCTTCCGTGGTAGGGCAGAGACCGACTACCGATCCACTTTTTTTAATAGCCGAGATCTCCTTTTTGTTGACATGTGTTGCGTGAATCATGCACCACGCTGACGTGACGGAAAACGTGTCGGTAAGCCACTCTACCGGCCGTGCACCACAGGTAGCAACACACTCTTCAACCTCGGAAATCTGTTCGGAAATATGAATGTGGAACGGAGAATCCGGATGATATTTCTGACGATGCACAAGAACCTCCTTCATTTCAGACTCTCCGACAGCCCGAAGTGAATGAGGCGCATATCCCACATCCAAGAGCGGATAATCCTTCTTCAGGGCGAAAACCGATTCCACAAGGCTCAGATATTCGTCCACCGAATTACCGAACCGAAGCTGCCCGTGGTTCAGCGGAGATCGGTCAAATCCGGAATAGACGTATAATACCGGCAGCAGGCAGAGTCGAATGCCCGCTGCCTTTGCGGCATCGACCAGTGCACTGGACATGGACGAGATGTCACTGAACCGGGCGCCGCCGGGTCCGTGGTGCAGATAGTGAAACTCACAAACCGTCGTATAGCCGTGAAACACCATTTCACGGTACAGAGCTTCTGCCTGTTTGCGATACGAGTCGGGAGTCAGCTCGTCCACGAATGTATACATCGCCTGTCGCCAGCTCCAGAAATCATCTTCCGCAAGTGCAAAAGCCTGCGTTTTTCCGACAAGACCCCTCTGAAAAGCGTGGGAGTGCACATTGACCATTCCCGGGATCACCGGCCCTGCCGCAACGGGTAAACGATCGTCTTCATGATCGACTCGCACCTCCATGATCTCACCCTGATCGCTGAAATACAACGACACATTTTCCATCCATCCTTCTTCGAACAAGACGGCTTCAGAAAAGAGACCTTTGTCGATATCTATTCAGTCTCGTTCAGGAGACGGTTGATGATGTCAAGATCAGAAATCCCGTCGGCTTCGGCATTGAAATTCAGCACAATCCGATGACGCATTACCGGTACGGCGATTCTGTCGACGTCCTCAATACCCGGTGTGATACGGCCGTCGATAGCAGCCTGCGCCTTTGCTCCCAGTATCAAATACTGCGAAGCTCGTGGCCCAACACCATAGTTGATATAATTCTGGATATAATCAGGCGCATCGTCACTCGCCGGTCTCGTTTTCACAACCAGCCGAACGGCATGCTCGATGACATTGTCTGCGACCGGCATCCGGCGAACCAGTTTCTGGAACTCAATGAGATCGGCCGCGCTCATGACGTGTTCGACTACGGGAGCTTGCGCACCGGTCGTTTTTCGTACAATTTCAACCTCCTGTTCAAAAGACGGATAGTCCAGCCACAGGTTTAACATGAACCGGTCCAATTGCGCTTCGGGTAAAGGATACGTGCCTTCCTGCTCAATGGGGTTCTGAGTCGCCAGTACAAAGAAAGGGTCCGGTAAATCGTATGTTTCACCCGACGCTGTAACCCGATGCTCTTGCATAGCTTCAAGTAATGC
Organism: Bacteroidota bacterium; assembly: GCA_022571255.1. Lineage (GTDB taxonomy): Bacteria > Bacteroidota > Rhodothermia > Rhodothermales > UBA10348 > N075bin62. The sequence continues at coordinate 4,305 of JACZYD010000131.1, read as the reverse complement.
CGCCTGCGTTTTCGGAGGTGTCCGGTTTATCTCATCCGCCAGAATTACATTGGCGAAAATCGGACCCTTCACGAATTTAAAAACACGTCGACCCGTGGCAACGTCTTCCTCGATAATTTCAGTGCCTGTAATATCGCTCGGCATCAGATCCGGGGTGAACTGAATACGACCAAACGAAAGGTCGATCGCATCGGATATTGTCTGTACCAATAATGTTTTTGCAAGTCCGGGAACACCAACAAGCAGGACGTGCCCCCTGCAGATGAGACTTACAAAGACCTGTTCGATAATCTCATCCTGCCCGACAATAATCTTCGCAATTTCCTGTTTCAGGTCCCGAAATGCAGTTACTACATTCTCAAGCGTGTCGGGGGTTGTGTCTGTGTTCATTTAGTCCATGAGCTTCTGCGCGCGGGTTACTGATTCAGAATATGCAAATCAGTTTTCCGAACTGTACAGGCCACGCGAAGTGCCCCGCATATCTATATAAACGGCTTTCTTCAGCGAGACCAACCACTCCTGCAGAATACGGGCCTGTTTGTCACGAAGAGCGAGGCCCTCAATCAGCGCATAGTCCGTTTCTACATTCACCACATGGGCAGGTAACCTCTTCTGCAATAAAACGATATGATACGCCTTCTTTCCATCCTGAAGCATTACTTCGGACGGTTCACTGATGTCTCCGACTTCCATGGGAAGAAGCGTGGTCTGCCAGAGTCCATCCAGATTCTCCAGGTACAGGTCGCGTTCCCCCGAGTTAGGATCAACTACCCAACCTCCGCGAACCGAGGAAAGGTCGTCTTCCGATTCCGATCGGGCGATGCTGGCGAAGGATACTTCGGAGCTCATAAGGGAGTCCCTCAACGCGGCCAGTCGCTCGAGAGCAGCCGTTTTTTTAAACTTTCTTTCGTCAAAGGCGATTAGAATGTGGTTGTAGTCGATGACATCGCCGCGCCGGGCGTTAACCCTCAAAAAATGAAGTCCAAACTTCGTCTCGAATATCCGAGAGTACACGCCCACAGAGCTTCGGGATGCAATGGCTGCAAACGTGGGTACCAGTTGAGACAGGGGAGTGCCTAGGTAAAGTCCGCCATTATCGGCCGAACCAGGATCGTCAGAAAACAATTCGGCCATCTCCTCAATCGTTATTTTCCCGGTGAGAACCGTATCTCTGATCGTCTCCAGAATCTCACGTGCTTCTGCTCGCGCTTCTTCTGTGACAGATGGCTTTTTTACGATGTGTGAGATACGTACAATATCCGGAAGCGTGGGAAGTGAATCGGTTGGGAACTGACTGAACCAATCGTCAATATCGGAAGGAGTAGCCTTGATGGACCGCAATCTGTTGTTGCGAAGTTGGTCCGCCAGAAGCTGGTCGCGAAAATCAGGTGTGAGATCGTCCCTGAGATCCACAATACGACGACCGTAGAGTTTTTCAAGCTCCTTATCACCTCCCACCCGCACGGACATCTGCCCGATCCTCTGATCCAGCATTCTTTCTACCTGCTCATCCGAGACAACCAGATTCGTATCCCGTTTCGCATGAATGACCAGGACTTTTTCGTCAATCAGCTGATTTCGAGAATTCAGCCATAGTTCGTCGCTGTAGGGAAGCTGCTGCTGCTGCATCATTCCCATCACAAATCCATCAACGTCCGATTTCAGGATAATGTAGTCGCCTACAATCGCGACGATTTCATCCAGAATCTGCTCGTCCTGCGCCTGTACCTTGCCCGCTGAAACAGCGAGGCCGAAGAATACCAGAAACAATGTCACTTCCCGCAAATGCCGCATATACCGATTAAATTAATTGACTTCCAGTTCTTCGCGTGCGATGGCTTCGTTGCGGAGCCGTTGAACCTGTCGTGCAAGCATCTGTTTCCGGGCCTCAATGGCCACTCTCGATCGCACGAATTCTTCGATCATGTAGGCATCAGGGATGGTTCCAGGTTCCAGGCGATCAACGAGTTGAATCACATGAATATTGCCGTTTGCCTCAAAAGGTTCAATCACACTCCCGACCTGAATCGTCACAATTATGCCCTCCAGTCCCGGAATGGAAGCAGCAATCTGTGAAGCCGGGTAATACGAGTCAGAAAGGGCCTTTACATTGGTATTCACAATGCTGAATCGGTTGGCTAACAAGGCCCACGCTGAATCTGCGTTGGAAGAAAAAACAAGTTCCCTGATAGCTGATTCGGCTACCCGGGCGGAGTCGAGAGAATGCATAACCAGATACCGGATTCTCACAAACGGTTCAGTAATTGCCAGCTGCGTACGGTGTTGATTGTAATACGAATCGAGGTCGGATCGGGTAATCGTGGTGCGATTTTCAATGAAGAGTTGCTCCAATAAAGCGGTAACAAGAATTGATCGCTCATTTTCTGACAACTGAAGGCGTATTGCCGGGTCAGACCGGAGTCCCCGTCGCAGAGCTTCATTCAGTAACACCTCGTTTGTTACCCACTGCTGAATCAGCTGCTGTGCTGCGTCGGCTGAATCCTGCGCCAGCACGAGGGTACCCAGCGCCTCACCCAACTCTGTTCGCGTATATACGCGTTCGCCGACCCTTGCCACAACATTGGCGGGCAGATCTTCAGATGAAAATCCACACTGCGCAACCGACGTTGCTGCGATGAGGAGAAAAAGTATGCGAAAGGATCGGAATCTCATTATTGTCTTGATAACAACAGATCCAGGTTTTCAGGATAAACACGGGCAGAATATTTCATGTGGAGGCGTTCCAGTAACCTTTTCTCGAGCACCTCCTGATAACCGTTTACAACGAGAGCTCTTGCCTCTTCGTAAGTCCGTAATCTGGCTGGATCCGGTCCGTCATTGTACAGGACGATATACCCGTTGTTGTATTCTACCGGGTCTGTTATTGCGTCCCACGGGATTTCTTGTATGCGATCGTACACGGAATTCGTTTCAGACTCGACAAGCGTCGTGTCAATGCGGACAGAGCTCGTGGAATCAGATCGAATCTCAGCAACTACCGGTTCCGCATAGCCCAGCGAGCGTATTTCTGAAACCAGATCTTTTGCGATAACCTCATTTTTGGTCGTGAAACTGATCACCCTCGTACGATCTTCGAACCAGTAACTCTCCGAATGTTGATCGTAATATTGTCGCAGCCCGAGCGAATCATTACCGGCTGCCGTCCAGACAGAATCCTCCATGAGTCGGAACAACAGTAACCCGCGCTCAAATTCTCTCATCGTCAGCGCAAAATCATCGTCATAGGTCTCCAACCGAACAATCTCCTGTTCTACGACCATCTCCAGGATGAACTGGTCGGCTGCGTTCAAGACCTCGTTCTGATTCGTGCGATTGATTGCCGGAGATCCGTTGTCGAGATACGCGATGAAGTCACGCATGGAATAAGATGTATCTCCCAGCCATGCGACGTGTTGCACCAGTACGGAATCATCGACTTCATCTTTCATTGACTTTCCGGGATAAGAATATTGCAGGGACCAATCCGAGAGATAGGTCGAATCAATCTTGAACCCCGACTCCTCCCTGATTCTTTGTTTCCATGCTTGCTCGGCATTTCCGACGCGCGGGAGCTTGGATATTCTGGCTTGAATATCCTCCCTCGATTCTTCCAGGGTTTTTTCGGGATATTTCTCCAGCATTTTAATGAGGTGGTACCCGAAAGGCGATTCGACGACGTCTGAAACAGCATTCAACTCAAGACTGAAGGCGGCGTCTCGCATGGAAACTGGAAGCCCGGAATCATAACCGGCCCGTTGCATTTCGCCGCCGTTTCGAGCGGTGAACGTATCTGCGGAGTACGTTTTGGCCAGGGTTGCAAAATCTTCGCCTTCCTCGATTTTTTTCTTGAGATCGAGGATTTCAGAACGCGCTGCTGCGGAGTCTGCGGGTGTACGCGCGGCCGGACGAATCATTATATGTGCGATTCGAAGATCCGCGGGAAACGGACGGCGCTCGTGAACAAACACAAGATGATAACCGAACTGAGTGCGGAAAATCGAAGAGGCCTTACCGGGATCTGTTTCGTAGGCAGCGTTTTCAAATTCATACACCATTTTTCCACTCCCGAAAAATCCCAGATATCCTCGATAACCCGGATTGTCAGGCACGCCGGACGCAGACGGATCCTCTGAATTACGAAATGCAAGATCTCCAAAATCGATACCCGCCTCCACAGAATCCGCGATCAAACTGAGTTTTCTGAACGCGCTGAGTGTATCTGTCGGGTTGGCTTTGCCAGGCACCCGAAGTAATATGTGACTGGCAGATACTATCACCTTGCGTCGCTCGTAGAATTCTCTGATA
>JACZYD010000130.1 GCA_022571255.1 Bacteroidota bacterium | reverse complement strand
TCTGAACGAACCATTTTTATTGAACACGGTAAACCCCTGGTCTATGAGCAGGGGGCCAAGGGGTTACGTTTGGATGGATTCAGATTGGAGTCGCTCGATCTGACGGACCCGGCAAACTCTATCGATGACTGTCTGGTCTATGACAACTCGAATCGGGATCTGGCCGGCATTATGAGTCGCATGTTCTGGAGTAAAGAACTGCCGCAACCTTTCGGTGTATTTTACAGGGAAGATCGCGAAACATACGATGACATGTTGCAGGAACAGATTCGTGCGGTTCGTGAAAAAGTCGGCGTGGGATCACTTGAGCATCTTCTAAACTCCGGAGACACGTGGACGATAGAGTGACGGCCGTCTGGCTTTCGGGCTTTCACACAGAGTGTCTCGGCGGGGTTTCCAGATTTCTCGTAACGAAAGCTTCACGAAACCAGAGACACCGTCTTTGGTAGATGCGAACGAACTTTGTATATTTATCGGCTTACCGAGAAATATGACGCACGTAGAAATCCGGATCCAGTTGCAATAAGCGGCAATAATAATCCGGACCCAGTCAGAATTCAATGTTATGAAGAAGGACATCCACCCAGATTACCATTTCATCAAGGTTACGCTGGCAGACGGCACCAAATTTGAGACGCGGTCCACGATGCCGGGCAAAGAATATACCTCAGACGTTGACTCGACCAACCATCCGTTCTTCACGGGTCGTCGTCAATACGTTGATACCGCGGGACGTGTCGAAAAATTCCGTCGCCGTTACGGAATACCGGCAGGCGTAGAAGAGGAAAAAGAGGACAAATAGAACTTTCCCACAGTTCATGCCGTGGAAATGGGCGATTCGCTTTTTTATCGGGTCGCCTTTTTTGGTTTCTTCGCCAGGCAGAATCAGTCTCAGGATCTGCGTTTTCCCAACGTCCGCGAAAAACTTTATGGGAAAGAGACGGGGCTTATACGAATCGCATTACCCTGGCATGACCTGAATGCCCGTACCAGCGTTTATGTCAGGGCATCTTCCATTCGTGTTGTGTTAACAGGCCTTGGTTCCGGAGTTTGTTGATGATTGAGTGTCGCGGCGTATTCATCTGGAGACAAATAGCCGAGGCTGCTGTATGGATGTGCAGTGTTGTATTCCTGCCGCCCGCGTTCGATCAGAATTCTGGCCTCGGGAAAGTATTTCGTGAAGTTTACCGCGCATCCCGACGGTGGATCCGCATACTCGACCACGAAACTGATCTCGCTGCTGAAATGATGGTTGCACTGCGGGTTCGAAGCTGCTTATCCTGTGGAGATTTTTTATCCAGTTTAAATGCCGCAAGAATTGAATGTTGTCGAACTGATCCGCCTGAAGCGCGATGGGGGAAATCTGACCGCCGCGCAAATCGAGGAATTGATCGCCGCGTATACGGCGGGAAGAGTCCCTGATTATCAGATGAGCGCCTTCGTGATGGCGTCTTTTCTGAACGGATTTTCCAGTGAGGAATCTGCCGCCCTCACCGAAGCCATGTTGCATTCCGGCGAAGTGCTGGACCTGTCTGATATTCCCGGGAAAAAAGTAGACAAACATTCGACGGGCGGGGTGGGAGACAAAGTGTCCATTATTCTTGCCCCGATTGTCGCCGCGTGTGGAGTTCCGGTTCCGATGATTTCCGGGCGCGGTCTCGGGCACACAGGAGGAACGCTGGACAAATTGGAGTCTATTCCGGGTTTCAACACAGGACTGAGTATTGCCGAATACCGGAAGCAATTGCGTGAAATCGGCATCGTGATGATCGGGCAGACAGAAGAAATCGCTCCTGCCGACCGAAAACTTTACGCGCTGCGCGACGTCACGGCTACCGTCGAGTTCATTCCGTTCATTGCCGCCTCCATAATGAGCAAAAAGCTGGCCGAAGGCGTTGATGCGCTGGTCCTCGACGTAAAATGTGGCAAGGGGGCGTTCATGAAGACAACCGAAGAGGCACACCAACTCGCAGAGACACTGGTCTCTATCGGTGAAGCGGCACATACACCGACACTCGCCTGGGTCACCGATATGTCGGCTCCGCTGGGCAGGGCAATTGGCAACTGGCCCGAAATTGAGGAGTCTATCAATTGCTTAAACGGCACCGACGTTCCGGATCTGATGGAAGTGACGTATACACTGGCAGCCGAAATGATTGTGCTCGGAGACCGTGCAGAATCCTTCGACGCGGCGTTGGTTATGGCGAAACACGCTGTGGCGAGCGGCCAGGCTCTTGATAAATTCAGGCAGCTTGTTTTCGCGCAGGGAGGTGATGTATCTGTGATCGACGATCCGGGAACGCGGAGCGAACAGGCAAGCCGGGATGAAGTCGTGTATAAGGGCGAAATGAAGGCCTATGTAGAATCCATTGATGCCTACGAGCTCGGTGTCGCAAGTATTGCGCTCGGCGCCGGTCGCACGAGCAAAGAGGATGAAGTCGATCCTCTTGCGGGAATCGTGCTCCACTGTCAAGTTGGTGATCTGGTGCGTCCGGGGGACAGCCTCGCAACAGTCATGGCGTCCGACGAAGAACAACGAGTAGATCGAATGAAAAACATCGTCGGGAATGCATTTTCATTTACTCCAGACGTTCTTTCCGGGCGGTCTCGACTCATGAATCGGTACTCAGATGGCGTCTGGATGCATCAACCGGGCTCTGTCTCCGTATGAAGGATTCATTTTCAGCACATTCAGGTCATTCCATTCGTTCAAACCGCAGGTGAACTGTGTTCCTCCCTGGAACTGTTCATTATATTGAGAATGGTGGTGGGATCTCTGTTTCATCTAAAAACATTTGAATTATGTCAATCTGGGCGCGATTCAGTCGATTTATAAAGTCGATCTTCGGAGGCGCAATTTCCGCCCTTGAAGATCCGAAATTAATCCTTGAACAAAATATCCGGGAACTCAATGATCAGGTTCCGCAGATGAACGAAAACATCGCAACGGTGAAGGCCAACGTGATGCTTCTTCGCAAGGAAGTAAAAAAATATGAACAGGAGCTTGCCGATCTGACCTCAAAGATAAAGGCCGGTATTCAGGCAAATCGTGACGATATTGCCGAGCGGTACGCGCTTCGTCTTGAATCGGTACGGGAAGCGCTGGAGCGTACCAAGGAACAGCTGAAATACGGTTCTGCTGCGTACGACAAAGCAATTCAGGTCAAGAAGGCCTTTATGCGCGAGAAGGAGCGTAAAATCGCTGAGGCGAAAGAGGCACTTCGGGCGCATGAGCGTGCAAAATGGCAGGCGAAAGTTGCCGATACGCTCGAAAGTTTTGAGATCACCGGGCTTGATCAGACTCATGACGAAATGATCTCCCGTATCACCGAACAAACCGCAAAGAACGAAGCGCGCATGGAGATGGCGCTTGATTCCGTGGACACCGAATCCATGATGATCGAGGAAGATGCTCAGAAAATCCGCGCATCTGAACTGGTGAAACAGTTTAAACTGGAAATGGGAGTCGGTGATACAAGTGGTGCGAAGGAAGAGCCCGAGCTGGAGATTCCCGAGAAGGAAACCGAAATCAGCAGCAAAACCATCGGAAAACAAAGGACGCAAAGTCAGTAAGGAGCGTTTTCGCGCTTCTCGTTAAAGAGGCAGGCCCATGAAGGCGGAAGAATTCGAAAAAATCAAGCAGGCCGAAAAGGAGCACCTTCGTAAACTCAGAAAGTTGAAGGACACTGTTCGTCAACTGGAAAGACAGAAAAAGGTCTCCAGGGCAATTTCTGATATGACATCTTCCATAACGGAGAAGTTGGATGTTCATGATGAGATGGTACAGAGATTGGCCGTAGACGCTGCGCTCAACGAAGCGAGACTTGAAATAGCACTCGAACAAAGCGACGAAGCCGATCAGAAAGCTCAGCTCGCGCGAGATGAGGAAGACCTGGCCAAGGCACGGGCGCGGCAGGTCGTCGGGCGAATTCGAAAAACAGACGAACCGTCGAAGTCCATTGAATTCGTTTCCAAACAGGAGGGAGAGTCTCCTTCTTCTGCGACCGGGAGAACCGCTTCGGATCCCGGTAGTACAGCGAGAACCTCAGAGAATCAAGACAAATTACCCGAAAAAACCATCGGTCGAATGAAACCCTGAGGCGGGATCAGGACGTTCTTGATGGAAATTACTTTGCTGGCCGTGGCCGTTTATGAGTGACCAGAATATCAATTATACCAAAGAAGCGTTTTTACATCCGTGGAACCTGACGTTTCTTATCGTCGCCATGTTCGTAGCGTTTTTGGTGAGCATGACCGCGTTGGTCTGGCCGTTCAACACGATTTTGTTGATGGTCGCTGCGTTTGAATTGATTTATCTGGGCAACATGCCGAGAATGGAGCGGTTCAGGCGTGCAATTCGTTCACGGCGGGCGATAGAACACGCAAAACCGCCGTCACAGAAGGAGCTTTTTCACGGATTATCGAAGCACAGTCAACGTCGATACGCAAAGCTCAGAAAACTCGAAAAACAAATCGCATCAAATTATCGAAAGTTACCCTATGCCTCGCAGGGGATGCTTGACAGTCATGTGAAGAAGATAAACGGGTTACTCGACTCCTTCCTGAGTCTTCTGTACCAGAATGAAAGGTACGAGTTTTCTGCTGATGGCTCGACCGAAAGGGAAGTGGTAGACGCCATGGAGCAGCTTCGCCTGGATATGGTGAATGATCCTCCCCGCGTGAAAGCAGTGAAAGCTCGCCGACTCAGAATCCTTGAGCAGCGTCTGGATCGGTCGAAGAAAGGTCAGGAAAATCTCGAGATCATCAAGGCTCAGCTGGAAACCATCATCGACGTAACCAAATACATTCACGAGCAGTCGCTTACGCTCAGGAACCCCGAAGAGATTACTTTTCAGTTGGATACGTTGTTGCAGGAAGTAGAGGAGACACAGGCATCGGTTGTTGAGATGGAAGAAGTCTTTTCTGATCCAGTGGACCTGCTCAATGCGATGGATCTTTTTGAGGATTCCGATCGTGATCAGGAGGAACTTCGCGAAAAAGGAACCCGAGTACAGGAGTAGTGATGTCATTTTCCACACTTGATGTTGATTGTGACGACGATGGATTGGTTACCGTGACCATTAATCGTCCTGACAGCCTGAATGCGCTTAACGCTCAGGTCATGGATGATCTTGATCTCTGTTTTGCCGATATGGAGGCGGATTCCTCCGTTCGCGGAGTTGTAATAACCGGAAGCGGCTCGAAGGCATTTGTTGCCGGGGCGGATATTACACGGTTTGCCTCTCTTGACGCTGAGTCAGGTGAGGCATTCGCCCTGAAAGGGCAGCGTATATTCCACCGGATCGAGAATTTTTCTCGGGCGGTTATTGCTGCCGTAAATGGTTTTGCCCTGGGTGGAGGTTGTGAACTGGCAATGGCATGTCACATCCGAATTGCGTCTGAAACAGCACGATTCGGACAGCCTGAAGTCAATCTGGGTATACTCCCGGGGTATGGAGGATCCCAGCGGTTGCCTCGCTTGGTCGGAAAGGGAATTGCTGCGGAGATGATATTATCCGGGGAGATGATTTCTGCCCGGCGGGCCTATGAAATTGGTCTGGTAAATCTGGTCGTGCCCGCGGATGAACTGCTTGATGCAGCGCTGGCAAAATTGAAAACAATCGCTGCAAAGGCGCCACTGGCCATCGCATATTCTCTTGAAGCGCTTCGTTTCAGCGATCTTCCTCTTGAAGAAGGTCTTCGCAAAGAGGCAGAATTATTTGGAAAGGCGTGTGCGACAGAAGATTCAGTCGAAGGAGCGACAGCGTTTCTTGAGAAACGAGCTCCGTCGTTCAAAGGGCGCTGAACACTTAAGAGATCCGTACACAGAGTCGGCATATTCCGCATGCTTCTCACACTGATTCTCATTTCTTTACTGCTGAGTGCGTTTTTCTCCGGAGCGGAGATTGCCTTCGTCACGGCCAATAAACTGCGCGTAGAGGTTTCGGCGCGTCGTAGTGGTACCGTGGGAAAAGTAGTCACGTCGTTTCTGAACGATTCGTCGACTTTGCTGACAACAACACTTGTCGGGAATAATCTCGCCCTCGTTATTTACTCGACATTGTTCGCCTTGTATATGCAGTCTCCGTTGAATTCGTTTTATACCGGAACGATATTGCTCTCCGGAGCATCCGTTTATGTGGCGGTTCTGGTAACCCAGACCCTGGTGGCTTCGACGATCCTTCTGATCTTGTGTGAGATCATTCCGAAATCCGTTGTTCGCGAAGTCGCGAATACTGCGGTCTTCGCGCTTGCCATTCCTCTCCGGGCGACATATGTCATTTTGCTACCCCTGATCAAGCTCGCACAGTGGTCTGCCTCGCTTATGGTCCGTCTTCTCAAGGCCGACGCCACTGTGATGTCAACGTTCATGCGACGTGATTTCGAATTGATGCTCGAAGAGAGTAAACGGAGTGGAAATCCGGATCTTGATCAGGACGAGAGTACACTCGTGTCGAATGTATTTGCCATGGGCTCTATTCGTGTCAGAGAGTCCATGACTCCAAGGATTGAAATTGTGGCCATGGATGAGGATACATCGGTCGATGATTTGCTGGAGATGTTTGTTACCAGCGGTTATTCCAAAATTCCCGTATACAGCGAAAACATTGATAAAATTATCGGAATCGTGTTCGCTCGTGATTTGTTTAAACAACCAGAGACTATTCGCGAAATCATTCGCCCGGCCTCGTTTGTGCCGGAATCAAAGCTCTCAAAACGCCTGCTTGAAGAGTTTCTGGAAACCAAGACATCGATATCGATTGTAATCGATGAATACGGAGGAACGGCTGGACTTGTAACACGGGAGGATTTGCTCGAAGAGCTTTTCGGGGATATCCAGGATGAGTTTGATAACGATGATCACATCCTTCGCCTTGTGGACGAGCGAACCGTACTGGCGAGCGGAAGAATTGAGCTTGATGAATTGTCGGATGAAATGAAGTTCGATCTTCCCGACGGTGATTACGAAACGCTGGCCGGATTCCTTCTCGAACACCTGGGAACCATCCCGGTCGCACGTGATGAATTCGAGTTGGACGGATTTCGATTCACCATATTGCAGGCGTCAGCCAATAGAGTTGACTTGGTTCGGATCAAAAAACTGGAAGGTGAGAACGGTTCAAACGTCCTTTAAGGAGAGTACCCGCGCTTTCCGGTATGTTCGGGGGCTCTACGCAACGGGGCGGGCGCTTTCCGGTATGTTCGGGCTCTACGCAACGGGGCGGGCGCTTTCCGGTATGTTCGGGCTCTACGCAACGGGGCGGGCGCTTTCAGGCCTGTTCGGGCTTTACGCAACGGAGCATTTTCAGGCGTGTGTTCACACGCCCTGGTCGGTCCGGCTCCCGAGGCAATGTGTTGCAAATGACGCCATGAGCGTATAATGACGCAACAGAAAGGGAAGGATTTCAAGTTGATCGAGGCGGTCAGCTGCGGAGTCTTCACGCCCGGGCGGGCTGATTCTTCCCATCCAGAGGAGCATGATATTCTGCAGACCCTTTGTCGGCGTCGGATGTAAACCCTTCGAAAGGTGTGTGTTGTAAAAGTTCATCTTTCGATCGATACGTTTGCCTATACTCTCGGAATATCCCTCCGCGATCTCGGCTTCATCGCTCAGCACCATCTGCCCGAAAAGATAGTCCCGATACGAATACGGGACGGATCGAAGGGTACGAATCGCGACTTCAAGATCAGCGGACCTTTCCACGGAGGCAACACTTGCCGCCGTTACCGCCGTAACAACGCAAAGGGTCTCTTCCGCGACTGACTCCTGATCAAATTCCGGGAAAGCTCCCGTTATGCGCCCGGAAACGTCCTGCGTTACGGTCAAAATACCCAAGCTTCCGAAGCTCGCAATCTGTGCTGCGGCTTCTTGATTCTGTGTGCCCAATCGGAGTGGATCTGTGCGGCGGCTTCTTGATTCTGTGCGCCCAATCGGAGTGGATTATTCTTTCGGATTTGATTCCGGGGACGATGAATCGCCCTCCTTACCGATCGAGTTCCGCATTTTCGTATCAGCCTCGATATTTTTCATCGTGTAATAGTCCATGATACCCAAATTTCCACTTCTGAAAGCGTCGGCCATAGCCAATGGGATCTGGGCTTCCGCCTCGACGACCCGAGCACGTTGTTTTTGAACCTCGGCACGCATTTCCTGCTCAACAGCGACGGCGGCAGCTCTCCGTTCTTCCGCCTTGGCACGGGCAATCCGCATATCGGCTTCCGCCTGATCCGCCTGCAGTCGGGCACCCACGTTATCTCCGACATCAATGTCGGCAATATCAATGGACACGATCTCATAGGCCGTTTGCGCATCAAGCCCTTTATCGAGCACGGTTTTGGCAATCAGTACCGGATTTGAGAGAACGTGCTTGTGGTTGATCGACGATCCAATCGCCGAGACGATCCCTTCCCCGACTCGGGCAATGATGGTTTCTTCGGTGGCACCGCCAATCAGTTGGCTCAAATTCGTCCTCACAGTCACCCGGGCACGGGCCTTCAACTGGATCCCGTCCTTGGCAACGCCGTCCAGAGTGGTTCGTCCAGTACGGCGCGGATCGGGACAGTCGATCACTTTGGGATTGACGCTCGTCTGAACGGCTTCCATCACGTTCCTG
>JACZYD010000129.1 GCA_022571255.1 Bacteroidota bacterium | reverse complement strand
CGCCGGATCGGTTCCGCGCAAAGATGGGCTTGCCATCGGTCACTGACTTTCTTATTGCAGTAATGCGACACTTTTCACCTGTGCGTACACCCTTTTACCCGGTTTCAACCCGAGAATCACTGACGATTTTCGCGTGATGCGAGCCAGAAGCGAAGTGCCGCCCAACGACAACTTCACGGTCACACGGACGTCTCCGTCCGGCTTTATCTCATCAACTGTTGCGGGAAATATATTCAGAATACTCGTGCCCGTCTGATGCTCGAGTGTCAGGCTAACGTCGCGGGCAGCAACCCTGAGTCTGACGGCGGATCCCGCAGTCAATGCCTGTCGACCAATCGCCATTCTCCCGCCGGCAAAACTGAGAAGTGTAAGCTGATACTCGTCGTCGTGGGCCTCTACTACGGCGTCGATTACAGCCCCGGCTTCCTCACGATGCGCCATGGACAGATCAAGCCGGGCGAACATTTCGGAAACAGGTCCAAACCCCTTCACTTGGCCAGCCTCGAGCAGGACAATGTCATCGGCGATCTGTGCCGCTTCATCCGACAGATGGGTCACATAAATCACGGGTATTTCGAGCTCGGCGTGCAGAGATTCGAGGTAGGGCAATATTTGCTTCCTTCGTTTCACATCAAGGGATGCCAGGGGCTCATCCATCAACAACAATCTCGGACTGACGGCGAGCGCTCGTGCAATGGCAACCCGTTGACGTTCTCCTCCCGAAAGACTCAGTGGGTCTCGCTGAAGCATGTCCTGCAGGCCCAGTAATTGGACAACGTCGTCCACCGAAACCTTTCTTTCCTCGTCAGGCACGCGGCGATACCCATAAAGAATATTGCCTTCCACCGACAGGTGCGCAAACAGGCTTGCTTCCTGAAATACAAATCCCACGGGACGATTATGAGCAGCAAGGAATCGGTTATCATCTTGCCAGATTGTGTCACCAATTCTCAGAAAGGAGTCGACATGATATTCAAGACCGGCAATTGCCCTTAATAAAGTGGTTTTCCCGCTTCCGGAAGGTCCGAGTACCGCCGTAATCCCGGTCTCCGAAAGTCGAAGGTCGACCTCAAGCCTGAAGTCAGCCCGCTCAACACGAAATCTGGCCTCGATACTCATGCCGCCAGAACCCCGAAACGTTTGTTGAAAGCATAAACGGATGCCAGCAATACGAATGACAGCAGTAATAATCCACCCGCCATCCAGTGTGCATGCACATATTGCAGGCTCTCCACGTGATCATAAATTGCGATAGACAACACTTGCGTTTCTCCGGGAATATTTCCTCCTATCATCAGAACCACTCCGAACTCGCCCACGGTGTGAGCAAATCCCAGCACGGCCGCCGTAACAAAACCGTTACGCGCCAAAGGGACCACAACGGAAAAAAACCGATCACGGGGAGATGCGCGCAATGTCGCCGCCACTTCCAATGGTCGAGTGCCTATGGAAGAAAATGCATTCTGTAACGGCTGAATCACAAACGGCATGGAATAAAATACCGACCCGATGACGAGTCCTGTAAACGTGAAAGCGAACGACGATCCACCGAGCATTGCCGCCAATTGTCCAAAGGGACCACGCGGACCCAGTGCCAGCAACAAATAGAATCCTAACACCGTGGGCGGCAACACAAGCGGCAGCGCAATGAGGGCTTCGATCAAGAACTTATACCTGACCCGGGTGCGTGCCATCCACCAGGCGAGTGGTGTTCCGACAAGAAGCAGGATCAATGTGCTGGACACAGCCAGTTTTGCCGTGATCACGAGGGCCGATATGTCCGCTTCACTCCACATCAGGGTGTATCGTATCCGGCATCGTTGAATACCTGTCTGGCCTCATCACCTTTTACATAGCCCATAAACTGACGGGCAATGTCATTTTCAACCAAAAGCACAGCCTGTTGTATAATAGGGGTATATAAATCCTGAGGAACGATCCAGAAACTGCCGCTGTCCCTGCGACTCGAATCCGCAATATGCGAGTATGCGACAAAACCCATATCCACATTCCCGCTTTCAACGAAGTGGAAAGCCTGATTAATGTTCTCACCCCGGACGATCCGTCCCGCATGCTCTTTCCAGAGCTTGCGGGCTTCCAGTATTTCCTTCGCCGCTTTGCCATAAGGCGCAAACCGGGGATTTGCGATGGCGATGCGCAATTCACCCAGACGATCCAGAACAGCACCGGCGCTGTCAATAAGATCTTGCCGAGGGCTCCAAAGAACCATTTTCCCTATTGCATACGTAAAACGGCTGCCCGAAATGGCTATGCCGTCTGACTCGAGTAACCTGGGATGGGTATCATCTGCCGAAAAAAAGATATCGAATGGAGCACCTTGTCTGATCTGGGCATAATGTTTTCCTGTCGATCCTGAAATAATCACTACGTCATGACCGGAAATCTCCTCGAATCGGAAGGCGATCAAGCGCATGGTCGCAGCAATATTACTTGCGACAGCCACGCGTAATTCTGCATCCTGGGCGGCGGCGGAACCGGGAAGAGCCGCAATTGCCAGAAGAAACGAGTAAAAAAAGGATCGGAGCGCCATGATATCGGTATGAATAATCTTGGCAATTTAAGCAACCATCGGCAACGATCGTCTTTTAAAAGCACCCTCTTTTTCGGCAGGACCAAAGCCTTTATCGGCGGGACCGAGAGACGGTTCCTGCCATTATTTTTCTTGCCCAATACGGAAGATCATGAAGCCCATTCGCTATGTATTCGTTATTCTCATTCTCAGCGCCACGTTCTGCGCAGGATGCGGCCCGAACGACACTAGAACGGAGTCATCGCAGACCCCTGACCTGGAACAGGAAGTGCCCGGTGAATCCCTTGCCAATGCTACCGACAATGCGCTCGAAAGCAGCACGTTCACGGGAACCGGCCTCGTCATGAATATCACTCCATCGAAAACGTTCATTGTTATTGAACATCAGGAGATCTCCGGATTTATGGGAGCCATGACAATGCCTTTCGCAATCAAAGATGAGGGCATTCTGGAATCTGTCGCCGTCGGCGACAGTATTGACTTTGAGGTCACCATATCGGGATCTGAAACGTATGTTTCCTCGATATCGGCGACCGGTCAATGATTCTACCCGTCGGCGAGCTCTTTTCATCCACGGGTAAACCCGTCGAGTTCTACCTTCGGCCGCTTAAATAACAAACGTCCAGCCACCGTCAGGTCTTTTGGCCTCAACCCGCAAGGGCGTAAGAATTCCCTCTGACCGGACCACACCTCGAATCCTGACGGTCTGCGCCATGTAATCAGACAAAAGTGGCGGAGTAGATAACAACATCCACACCCGTGAACCCTCTTTCGTGCCCGTCGCCAGACCTACAGGAAAGCCTTCTCGCGCGCAGAAGCGGGCACAGGCTTCACCGGTATGACCCGTCGGCACGGGATCAGGATGGTCCATCCCCATATTCGACCAGTTTGTAGCCAGACATCGTGTATCCACCAGTGTGCCGGCCACACTGACGGTATCACCCACCGAATATTGTGGATCCGCGGCTTCAGAGCCACCTTCAGACTGTCCGTCCGCGCACGAGGACAATATCATCATTCCCGTAAATGTCGTCACGATAAATACCATGGCCCGACTGCCACGACAGAATTTTTTCATCTTGAATGGTCAGTTTCTTGATTTATTTCTTCCCTGGAACACGTGAATATAAAATACAGGAGCAAAAAAAAGGGGCGCCGTGCAGACACCCCTTTCTCTCTTCGGAGGATACCCCGATTACAACTATGGAATTGCAGCGGTGCTGCGGATTACATCATTGCTCCCGGCGTAACATCGACCCACTCGCCATCTTCTTTGACTTCAACTTTGGCAACCAGAATACCACCACCAAAAACTTCTTTGCCGGTTACTCTGGCTTCTTTTGCCATATGATCCTTCAGAGCCGTCGCAGACACAATGAGAACGTAGGTTTTGTTGCCGGCCTCGCCGCCTTCAACGATTCCTGCAGGAATTCCCATACCTGAGCAGGCCGTGGCGCAACTTGGAACGTCCATCATTTTGCCATCCTTGCCCGGAAGCTTGTGAGTATTACCGATATTCGCTTTTGGCATCATACCATAGCATTTTGTATCGATAAGCGTTCCGGTGACCGTAATATCGTCAGATGCTGCAGGAAACATCGTACCTGCAAACACGAATACGGTCGCCAGAAACAGTGGAAGGACTTTCTTCATATCTCTAATCTCCTAGTTTATAAACTGTGATCACAAATGCTTTTCAGCATTCGACTCTCAGTGAAGTCTGATCGCCGTGTGTTACGCGAAATTACAATATATTATTTAAACCCTCCGGTATTATTTAAAATGCCTCCGGGCTCAGACTCCATAATGAACGGGCTTAAGTTCAGGATTTCGAGGATTCAGAGAGATACGTTTCCATTTCCTCTCTGAGTTCCTCTACCGGAAATACGCCAATTATCCTGTGGATTATTTTCCCGGATGGAGCCACGAGATACGATGTAGGAAGCGCATAGACACCTCCGAACAAGTCAGCGAGAGGACCAAGATCATGAATGAGCGGATAAGTAATCTTAAATCGTTCTGCAAACTCGTTGACTACATCAAGGCCATCTTCATCCATGGATACGCCAACCACCTCAAAACCCCGGTCGTGCCATTCGTTTCGAAGGGCAACAAGCGCCGGCGTCTCGATCACACATGGACCACACCACGTAGCCCAGAAGTTTATGACGGTTAACTTGCCTTTGAGGGACTGATCCGTCAATACCTTTCCGTCGAGTGTCTCTTTTGAGAATTCCGGAATAAACTTCTCTTCGACAGGCCTGACAGCCGGATCCTGCGCGCCGGCTGTCTCAAGATCCGGAACTGCGTTTTCTGATCGTCCGCAACCGGTTATCAAAACAAAGGCCAGCAACGTTATATATGAAAGGGTTCTCATGTCTTTGAGTCAAATATTGGCAGCTTGATAAACAGATGATTCGTTTAAACAACCAACCTGGAAGAATTGTATGTTGACTTGTCTGTTACGAAATCAGTCTTTTTGTGTCTGTTACGAAATCCGCTTTTTTGTTTCAGTCGGCGGCCAAAACCTTGATCAATCCTTGAATATCTCTGCTGTCGTTGTACGGCGCCAGTGATACACGAATCCGGCCATTGCGAATTCCGCAGTATATATTGCGCCCGCGAAGTGCGTTGAATCCTGATTGAGCTTCGATCACAGGATGAGACAGGCTTATTATATGTGGAGATGCCGAGGGATCTTCGAGGTCACGAAACGGAGTCCATCCGAGCGGACGCAGACCGTCAATCAACTCGGTGGCCAACGACCGGGAATGCGCCTCAGCCGCGCCGTCGCCGAGTGCACTTAACTCTCCGAGTGAGACTGCAAGGCCAGATATAGAGATGTAGGACATCGTTGAAATTGTAAATCGGCGTGCGTCATCGGCGATTTCAATCCGGGTGGGCTTAAAATTAAAAGGATCTCCCGTTCCCATCCAGCCCAGTAACGGCGGCATAATTTTCAAGAGCCGAGGAGACACAGCGGCCAGCCCCACTCCGCCGTGTCCTCCAAGCCACTTATATCCACTCGTAATTACTGCATCGACGTTCCATGCGTCAAAATCAATACGCATTATCCCCGCCGCCTGTGTAACATCTACGATCAACCGTGCATCCACATGCGTGGTCGCCTGCCGTAATCGGACGACGTCGATCAGGCTCCCAGTCGAGAACTGTACGTAACTGACGGCTACTACCGATGTCCGATTATCTATAAGGTCAATGATCTGGTCCGTCAGATTATGTGTCGATTTGTCACTCGCATAACGTAAAAAACAATTATTTTTGTTGGCATAACCGATCCACGGCCGTGTCACTGCTGGAAAATCAGATCCTACGGCTACGATATTCGATCCCGGCTCCGGGCGGATCATGTACGGAAGTTGGCCAAGAAGTTCACTGGCACTTCCCAGAACGGCAAGTTGTGAAGCCGAACAATTCAGAAACTGAGCTCCAAGCGTACGAAGATTTTCGACGTAGTGAATTTCATCCTCATCCGACATCTGAATGTTGCCATGACGGGCTACTTCGTCCAGGAAATCGTGCATCGACTGAACTGCAGGCTGCCCGATAAGTCCGAGAGAGGCTTGATTCAGGTAAACATTTTGGCCAAGTCCGGGATAATGGGCACGATCAATAAGAGAGTGAGTCATCTCAGAATTTTACTTCGATACGCGTTTCGTCCGAATCAAAGTAATACGTTAAACTCTTCCCAGAAGGAAATATCGCATTTTTACAATGTATTTCTGACCGTCGAATGTTTCTATACGTAATCTATTGGATATTCGTATAGGAACCGGATCAACGGGAGAATGATAGTGCGTTGCGTACCTGCAGATTTCATCGTCTTATTCTGTATCCTCAACAGATCCGACGGTTTACGCGATCACACATTCAGCCCAACCGTGCTCCGTTTCCACCCAAAGATTGATAGAAGACGGGAATAACAGTGACGACGTTGGAGACTACGGTCGGGGCGACCTGTTCGCGTCTGTACTGCGACGATACCATGCGAAAGCAACGAGCACCAGAACGATCTGTACACCGACAAGTATGGCACTCCCCAACAACATGGAATGCATCATATCCCCCCTGTTGTTGATCTCGTCCATACGACTCACGCTCTGCAGGATTATTGCGGCCGGAGCGGACAGGCCGATCAAGTATAACTGCGTCAAGAAAATGGAGGTCAAAGACATTCTGCGTTACGTCCTTCGATCACTGCAGCACGGTTCCCGCCATCGCATCCGGGATCAGGAGAAAAAAGAGAACGGCGACTGTGAGCAGTGTCGCGGCAACGAGGATCACGGTCAGAAAAATACTTTCTTTTCGGAGGTGCATGAACCACCCGCCGATCAGCGTCGCCTTGAGCAACATCGCCACAACAAGTACGATGATCGTGACACCGACAGGGGCATCTACGGACTCGAAAAAGATCATGAACAGCGTTAGAATCAGCAGAATACCCCATACCTGCCAGTAGGTCTTGAATGATGATGAGACTTCCATAGGATCAGATTAAATCAGGTAGAAACAAGTAAAAATGAACACCCAGATGAGGTCAACAAAATGCCAGTACAATCCGGTCAGTTCGACGCCCGCTGCTGTGGTCTGACCGCGCCCCAATCGCACTGCCGTAATAACCAGAATCACGATCCCGATGAGTACATGAATTCCGTGAAAACCTGTAATGACAAAGAAGAAGGCTGAAAACCCTTTTACTCCCCATGGATTTTGCGTAAGAGTGGCACCTTCACTGATAAGGGTGGTCCATTCGAACGCCTGCATTCCCAGAAATAAAACCCCACCAACAGCCGTCATGATGACGAATTTTCTGGCTCGGATCAGATCGCCATCGCGAGCACCTCCAACGGCAGAGGCCATGGTTGCACTCGATGTAATAAGCACGAACGTCATCACGCCGATCAGCGCCATGGTGAAGACTTCGCCCTGATCCGGCCACGAATCACTCGACAGACGGACGTAGCCATACGCAACAAGAAATCCGGCAAACAAAAGAGCATCCGAGACGAGGAAAAACCACATCATCAGTTTCTGCCAGGACACCTGGAACGGTGACGTACCACCCTCCCAGGAAATTTCGGGGCGAACTGCGGCTTGATTTGCCATGACTTATCTAAAGTGTCGCGAGTAATACAAGAAGGTAGATCCAGACCACGCCCACAAAATGCCAGTATATCGCGGTGTGCACGAGGCCGACAGATTGCGTTGCACTGTATGCCCCGGCAAGCGTTCGACGGTATGTCCAGATAAGCGCGCCGATTCCGCCCAGAACATGCAAGCCGTGGACTGCTGAAAGCATATAATAAAATGCTCCGTGAGGGCTTTCATGAAGGAATACACCCTGTGCCGCAAACATTTTCCAGCCTGTTACCTGACCAACGAGAAACAGTATACCCAACAGAGTGGCCGCTCCCAGCCAGTTTCCGGACACAGATACCGGTCTTTCCCGCCGCACTGACTTTCGAGCAGCCTCAAGCGAAAAACTTGACGCAAGCAGTACGAGCGTGTTGGCCCACACAATCCACGGCAAAGGTTCCTGCACCCAATCCATTCCGGTGCGACGCACAAGTATGGCGGCAGTGAAGGCGGCAAACAACATGGTGACCGTCGACAACAAAACCATCATCCCCATGGGATGTGGACCTGCAGACGGCAAGGCCGGTTCTCCGCCACGATCAATTTGTACGGAATCACTCATTCTGTGTGTTGTTTTCTCCATGCCGATCATACTCAAGCGGTTTCGCCGGGCGGCATCGTCTGCGGCCGATACTCTTCCAATGCGCCCTCGATCCGGTACTCGTAAGGCCCTCTGTACACGGTAGGAATCTCATCCCAGTTCAGGTGCGGCGCAGGAGAGACGGTCGTCCATTCGAGCGTTGTCCCCTCCCACGGATTGGCTTCGGCCTTCTTCTTACTCCGAAGGCTGATGAATATGTTTATAAGAAATACAATCTGCCCGATTGCAGCCAGAAAGAAAAGCGCAGTGATCCAGACATTCATCCACTGCATCGACTGGGCATAGTCGTAGGCCGTCGGATCATAAAGGCGCCTGAGATTTCCACCCAGACCAAGAAAGTGCATGGCAATGAAGGCAGGAAACAATCCCACGGTACTTGTCCAGAAATGTACTTTCCCGAGAAATTCGTTCATGTGTCGGCCAAACATTTTCGGAAACCAGTAATACGTGGCGGCAAACCCTCCAAAAACTGTCACGACGCCGATCATCAGGTGGAAGTGCCCCACTACAAAATACGAGTCGTGAAGGTACATGTTGGATGTCGCCGTGCCGAGCCACAGCCCTCCGAACCC
>JACZYD010000128.1 GCA_022571255.1 Bacteroidota bacterium | reverse complement strand
ATGAATTACCCCTTTCATGTGGTCGAGGGTTCGAATTCGAATCCGGATGAGGAGTTTTTTGCGAGTCTGAGTAACGCCGAACCCCGGCTTGCCCTGCTGCCGCTTGGCTGGGATCAGCGGCATAAGTTCGCGGGAGCTTTGTTCACCGGCGCCAACACGTGGGGAGGGGCAATCAGATGGCGCTACGAGCACGGTTTTCCGTACACACCCACGTTTGCTTCAGCGGCCATCGTGGGGTCCCAGGTTCAGCCTGAGTTTCCCACCAATTCGCGGCGTTTTACCTCCTCCTTTGAGGTTGATATGAATGTCTATAAAGAGTTTACCAGCCGGTCGGTGAAATTCCGTCTGTTTGCAGAGATTTTCAACGTGTTCGACAGCCGGGTGGTCACGAACGTGTTCTCGGACACCGGCGAGCCGGACGTGACGTTGGACCAGAAGCGCACGGGATCATTTGATGACGGTTACTGGGTGCGACCCGACAATTACCGGGAGCCGCGCAGGCTGCAGATGGGGGTTGAATTCGTCTTATGAGTGTGCCCGATAAAAGTATGATATTTCGATTTCTGAAATTGGTTTTCAGCGCGTTCGTTTCCCGAGCGTCGGATTCCCGAGCGTCCGATTTCCGACCGTTCGTTTCCAGAGCGTTCGTTTCCAGAGCGTCCGTTTTCGGTCTGTTCCTGTTCGGACTGTCTATTGCTGCGCCGGTAAGCAGGCCCGTTTTCGCCCAGGGCATCGTCGACCGGGATCATGTGCCGAGTCTTGAGCGAGTGGATCCGTTTGAACGTCGACGCGACAATATTGACGGCAATAACTTGCGGGTATCCATCACCAATTACGGGCAGACCGCACAGACGGGCAGTCCGGGAGATTTCTGGTACGAATGGCCTAAAAATACAGGCCGCAGGTATGTCGCTCTTACGCAGTTCTGGGTGGGTGGTCGCGTGGAAGACTCGGTTGGTGACACACTCTGGGTGGTAGACGTCCCGAGTTTCAGAAACAATCCGGTCAATGAAAACATTTCGTGGACGTTTGAGCCCATCAAAGGGTATGTGAATCCCGGAGGAGAATCATTCGGAATTGCTCAGTCCGACGATCCGGCGTCGTGGCCGTCCTCCTGGCCCGACAAAGTCACAGATACCGTCGACCCCGGATGGTCGGGATCCTGGAACGGGTTTTTCGGAAAAAACGTATTCAATGCCGATCAGGAGTTTTTCTTTAAACTCGGTGATGATCAGTACGATCGGTTCGGATCGTATTTCCCGGATTCGACTGATTTTTCCCGTAAAGGCATGGCTCTGGTCGTTGAGACGCGTATGCTGGCCTGGAGTCAGATTCTCATCGATGACGTCATTTTTACGATCCAGGGGGTAAAAAACGACGGAACGGGTAAAATTCTGCAGACCGGATTCTCGATGTGGCTCGCCGATCTCGTTGGAGGAGACGCGTCCGACGATATTCCGTTTTTTGATCTTCTCGAAGACGTGGCTTTCATGACGGATGCCGACGGCATCGGGGACGAATTTTTCGGGACTGACCCGGTGGGAGTCGCCACGTTTGCATTCCTGGAGACACCCGGAAATGCCATCGATCGGATCGACAACGATGGAGATGGCTCCACGATTGACGATTGTGATCCGTTCATCAGCGAGTGCAACAGCCCGGTCGTGCCGGAATCGTTCCTGGTCGGCGAGAACCCGACCAACGGAATTGATGACAACCGCAACGGCCTCATCGACGAAAACAGGACACACACGGTTTTTTCGGGGGAACAGTTACAGAACGTGGGTGTGGGCTACGCCGACTACATTGACAACGATTCTGACGGCGAAATGAACGGACCCGTCGTCACGTTGGAAATGCGCGCGCAGGCAACCGCCGGAATTTACGGTCACTGGCCGCCGGCTCCCGGGTCGGACGCCATCAGCACCGGACTGGACGGCAGACCTATTGTCCATCTGATCGGTGTCGACGATTCTGATGTCGGCCTGTCTTTCAAGGACGGTATTGACAACGACGATTCGCATGTGCAGCCCACACCGAATTACCCGTTTCTCTCGGAGCCGGGATCACCGCTGGTCACGCAGGACATGATCGATCAGGCGGCAGGCGATGCCTATGGAAGGTACCGCGTTCCGGGGACCAATATCATACTGCACCAGGTTGGGCCCGAGGATCTCGGAAAGGCGTATGCAGATGGAATCGATAACGACCAGGACGGCGCCATCGACGAGGGCATCGACGAGGGCATTGACGAGATGATCGATGAAAGTCGTTCCGACGGCATCGACAATGACCGCGACTGGAATGTGCTGCAGAACGATACGGGTCTTGACGGCGTGCCCTTCACCGGCGATGCCGGCGATGGCGATGGTGTACCCACCACGGGTTCCGGGACCACGTTTCCCGGCGAGCGCAATATCGATATCACAGATATTTCGGAGTCCGACCAGATCGGTATTACCAACGTACAGATCATTCCGGCATTTTTCCTGAATCTGAATTCGAACTCGGACCGATTCCTGTTCAATACGTTCATGATTCCGGGTCTGTTTGAT
Source organism: Bacteroidota bacterium (assembly GCA_022571255.1). Lineage (GTDB taxonomy): Bacteria > Bacteroidota > Rhodothermia > Rhodothermales > UBA10348 > N075bin62. The sequence goes on along the minus strand of JACZYD010000128.1, from coordinate 6,379 downwards.
GAGGATATCCCGGAGCCGGGTGAAAATGACATCGTGATTTCATCCGGACTGTTCCCGCTTCTGGCAGGTCAGACAGAACGGATTTCGGTCGCCGTCATTCTCGGACAGACCATCGAGGACGCCTTGCAATCACGCGATTTTGCGTTGCAGGCTTATCTGGAAGATTATCAGTTTGCGCAGGCACCCATTACGCCCAAAGTGTCGGCCGTCGCAGGGGATGGTTACGTAACGCTGTACTGGGATTCGGCTTCTGAGGAATCTTTCGATCAGTTCCTGGCCGGACTGGGCCGGGATCCATTCGATTTTGAGGGTTATCGGATCTACCGATCCACCGATGCCGCATTTCTGGATCCGCTGACGATCACCGATGGTTTCGGAAATCTGTTGATCCGCGAGCCGATCGCACAGTTCGATCTGATCGATGGACACGAGGGGTTTCATCCGACCGATATCAACGGCGTAAAATTCTTTCTGGGAACCAACAGGGTGGATGAAGGCGAAGACGATTCCGGATTGACACACAAATTCATCGACACGGATGTGATCAACGGCATCACTTATTTTTATGCCGTGACCGCGTACGATTTCGGATCCGCCATTGATAATATCCCGCCGACCGAAACGGCCATTCGAATTCAGCGTATGGCGGATGGAACGATCGAGACGGGTCCCAATGTGGTTGAGGTGGTGGCCACGCAGGCTGTGGCCGGTTTCACCGATGCCAAGATTGAGGATCTGAAATTGACGAAAGGCGCAACGTCAAGCACGATCGGGTGGGGGATTCTGGATGCGACCGTCGTCAAGGATGATCACCGCTACCGCGTTGTTTTTGAGGACACCTTGAAGGTGGGGACCCGCAACGCTCCGGATACGCTCACGACCAAAAATTTCTCACTGATTGATCTGACGCTGTCTGATACGGTGATTGTTCGCTCCGAAGCTTTCAAACAAGGCAGTGAATTCCCGATCTTTGACCGTCACGACTTTCCGCTGGGCTTCAATCTGCTCTTTATCCAGGAACCGTTCATCATTCTGAACAAGGCGGTCAGTTCCTGGAGCAGCGATCTGGTGTATCCGATTTCGCTTGAGCCGTACAACGCCATCGGTTTTGTAAAAGGGCTACGGAATCCATTCGACTACCGCGTCGATGTCGTCGGTCCATCGGGAGGACAGTCCATAGAGTTGCAGATTACACGCAGTATTACCCTTCCTTCCAGACCGACGAACGTGAGGGTGTTCAGAATACTGCCCGATGGATCAGAGCTTGAAATCCCGTATGCCTTTGGAGACTTGACCGGACCGGATTTCATATCGCCGATATCGCCCGAACCGGCAACCTTCAGCGCAGATCCATCGATCGGAGAGACTGATCTGATCATTCTCTTCGAGCCCGGTGTCGGAGATCCGGATATGATACCGGTAATCACCTGGCAGATCGGACTCAATTTTGTTTTTGCCGACAGAAGCGATCCCGTCGAGGGCGACATTGCGACCATCGTCACCAAAAAGCCGTTTCTGGCTTCGGACGAATTCGAATTTGTTGTAAAAGGTCCCGGTTCCGATGCCGAACAGGCAAAAGCCGGGCTCGACAACATCAAGGTGGTACCCAATCCCTACGTTGCGGCCAATACGTTTGAGAAGCTGAACCCGTTCAGTTCAGGCCGCGGCGAGAGGATGATCAAGTTCATCCACCTTCCACCACGGGCCACCATCCGGATATTCACGGTGAGCGGAGCCTTCGTACGCCAATTGCATCATTTCGAAGGAAGCAACGATTCGCTTCCTCCCGAAGCATTCCTGGACGGGACGGTGTCCTGGGATCTTCTGAGCTTTGACGGGCTCACCGTCGCCTATGGAATTTACGTGTATCATGTCCGTGCCGAGGGAATAGGCGAAAAGACGGGTACATTCGCCATCATCAAGTAGCCTGTAATGACGACAGAGAAAATAATCGGCTTCAGACGACGCGCGGCGATTCTCGCTGTTGTGTTCGCCGTGCTGGTTTTCACCGTGCTGGTGTTCGCCGGTCCTGCGGCTGCTCAATTTGAGTTTGATACGCGGGATGTGACGAAAAGCGGAACGACTGCCGCCGAGTTCCTCCGTATTCCTGTGGGCGCACGGGCCACCGCCATGGGAGGCGCGTTGACGGCAATGGCCGACGATGGTACGTCGATATATTGGAATCCGGCCGGCCTGGCCAACGCTTCCGGAGCCTTCCGCGTTGAATACGCCGACTGGCTCGCCGAAATCAACTTCGGTTTCATCTCGGTCGTGTTACCCACGTCGTTCGGGACCATCGGCGTCGGCGTGACATCCATGACCACCCAGGAAATGGATGTGACCACCGTGGATGCGCAGGACGGGACGGGTCAGAAATTTGATGCTGCCTCCTACGCCATATCGCTTTCTTACGGCCGGGCGTTGACCGATCGGTTTTCTCTCGGCGCAACGGTCAAGGTGATCACAGAACGGATCTGGAATTCATCCGCGACGGGTTTCGCTTTTGACATCGGGACCCTGTTTGTAACCCCGTTTGCGGGTATCCGTCTCGGAGCGGCGATCCTGAATTTTGGAACCAAGATGCAGATATCGGGAGACGATCTGTTGATACGCGTCGACATTGACCCGAACAGTCGCGGCAATAACAACAGCAATCGCGCTCATCTCAGTACCGACGAGTTTGACTTGCCTCTTACCATGCGCGTCGGTCTTGCCGGGGAGGTGTTTCAGAGCGATCGAACGCGGTTGACACTTTCTGTGGAAGCATTGAATCCGAACAACAGCAAACAATATGTAAATATGGGTGCTGAGCTGGGATTTCTGAACGATCTCGTCATGATACGCGCGGGTTATGCCGAACTGTTCCTGGACAACAATCTTCGATCAGTAACCATGGGTGCAGGCCTGAAATACCGTTTTCAGGCACTTACGTTTATATTTGACTACTCGTATGAAGTACAGAAATATTTTGCTGACGTAAATCGTTTTGCCCTTTCTATCCATTTCTGAATGACCTCGAATGAGGAACGATTTGCCAGACATTAAATGCAGGACGAACGCTTTGGCATATTATTTATGCCCTCTGCGTTCTTTTTATTCCACCAACCAAAGGACACACGCATGAAAACCTCTACGATAATAAGGCGATGGCTGCTGATGCTTGTCATTGCTGTTGGCCTGACGAGTACGGCTTTTGCTCAGCGTACTGTCACTCTGAGACTGAATACCGCAACCCTGCCCGACACGCTCGACGCGTTGGACGAGGTGCAGATACGAGGCGCTGTCGACGACGTTGGCCCATTCACGCTTCCGGACGGCAACGTCATCGACTGGAGCGACTTCACCACCCTGAAGCCAGCCAACGTTGGCGGCGACTACTGGGACCTCACATTCCAGATTCCGGACAACAGCAAGTTGAACTTCAAAGCCTATGCTCAGCTTGCCGAAGACGATCAGATCGGCGGCTGGGAAGATGGCGATAACGCGCAGATCGACGCCGGTACCGGTGACGTGGACCTGGGACTTCACTATTATATAAAAGGCGACGGTCAAGCGTACGACTGGTCTCCATTCGAACAGAAACCGGATTCTATCGGCGTCATGTTCCGAGTCTGGGCCAACACCACCGACGGGGTGACCGCCGGATTTGTGGGTGACGGAACCGACGCACTTGCCGTTCGAGGCGACCCGATCGACGGCGTCAGTCCACTGACCTGGGGCGCCGATACGGGTGTGACTCTCCAGCAGGAAAACACCGACTCGGATGCCACGCCGGGTTGGAGTCTATTCAGCGGCATGGCCTATTATCCGGTGTCGGCCGCGGGCACGCCACAGGCATACAAATTCGTTGCGGGACCCGAGGGTTGGGAGAGCTCAGCGGATCGTTTCTTCGATATTCCGTCCGAAGACAGCACGCTTCACTGGGTTTATTTCGGAAACTCTCCCCCCGTAACTGGCCAGGGCCCGGTTGAATCGGACATCGAATTCAGCGTAGATCTCTCGATGCTGGAAATCATCGGCATCTTCCGGCGTGCCCGCGGAGACACATTGCAGGTGCGAGGTAGCTTCAATGGATGGGGTTGCTCGAATCCGGATATCTGCCTGTTGGAGAAACAGTTCGGTTCAGCCGAATTTGCTCAGTTTGTGACGCTGAATCTGATTCCCGGTGTCGACATTGAGTACAAATATTTCATCGACTTCGAAGTCCAGGCGGTGAAGGATGAATTTGGTGTTGACGTGATTCCCAGTGGATGGGAAGAGCCCATCGGTACACAGGGTGCGAACCGAAAAGAAGTCTACACGGGTGAGGGTCAGACCTTCATCGACACGTATAATCAGCTTCTTATCGAAAACATGATTCTGGTAGGAAATGAAATAAACATGTCGTTTTCGGTTGATATGACTCCGGCACTTACGGCTGCCGACCCGTTCAATCCGGCAACCGATACGGTCAGTCTCGGGTTTCACGATCCGATCTGGTCGATGACACAGGGGTTGGCGCTGACCCCCCGTTCCGACAATCCGGATCTGGGTGATGCGCTCAATCTGGGTGAGTTCGCCAGCAATTTCTGGCTCGAAGACCCCGACGGAGATATGGTTTATACCGGCGCGTTCCGCGTCCAGGGACCGACGTATAGCGGCGTCCAGTACAAGTACATCTATGGTTCTCCATCGGGGAATACGTTCTCTGAAGAAAATGGAGGAAACACATCGGGTCCAGGCCGTCGCCGTACACGATTCATCGTGCCATTCGCCGATGGAACCTGGCCCCGTGATCACGCTTTTCCTCCGGAAACGTATCAGGCGGACGGGGATCTGCCGTTTGAGCCCAATCCAGCAGTCCCGGTCTCGGTTGAGGATCAGGGTGGCGAATTGCCCACAACGATTCACCTGAGCCAGAACTTCCCGAATCCGTTTAATCCGGTCACGACGTTTGAGTATACCATCGACACGCGGACGCAGATCAAACTGTCGATCTACGATGTGCTCGGTCGCCGGGTGGCCACGCTGGTCGATGCCATTCAACCGGCGTCTTCGTACCGCGTGACCTTCGATGCGAGTCGTCTGGCTAGTGGTACGTACATGTATCGCCTTGAAACACCATCAAAAGTGATTACTCGCTCCATGGTGCTGTTGAAATAACTGCGCCCTGAGTTGAAACGTATTCGTTCAGGGAATCGCTGCCGCCGCCACGCGGCGGCGGTTCCCTTTTCGTTTTTTCAGGATTGCTTTTTTAAGATTGCTTTTAAGAGAGTTCGCTTCTAAAAGAGACCGCTTCTAAAAAAGATCGCTTCTAGAAAAGTTCGCTTCAAACCGAGATCGATCGAGATAGAAAAATGCCTGCTCCGCGCAACCTCATCGTCTGTTTCTTACTGGCCCTGACCGTTTTTTCCGGCAGCGCCAGCGCCCAGAACTCCCTGGACATCCGGTTTCGATTCTATCCTTCTTTTGTCGTTGGCGAGCGGGCATTCCTGCCCGGAACGTTCAATAACTGGGGACTTCCGTATCTCTCTGGGACGAATTGTATTCTGGAGGGGAACGCCTCGCAGATGACGTTCAACCAGCAGGACCGATATCTCTGGTATGAGATTCCGCTCCAGATCGGGAGCACGGTCGAATACAAGATTCAGGTGCACCTGAATGTGGCTGGAACGAACTGCGAATGGCAGTCGGATCCGCTGAATCAGAACACGGTCCCACCCGACGGCAACTCCCAATTACAGATTACGGATCCGCTCCTTTTCCAGCTGGCGGAAGAGAAAAGCATCTCAGGCGAAGTCATTGCGTATTCCGCCGGACTATTCAGCACTCAATCGATCACTGGCGTGACGTTCTGGATCAACGACGTGTTACAGACCGACGGCATGCCCTTCTTTGACGCTACGACCGGCATATTCCGATACGAAATTCCCGTGAGCGTGCGACCAGGATCTCAATTCGCCATTGAAATGACGGATGCTGGTGGGCGAATTCGAAACGCCAAGATAGGAGAGATCAAAGCGCCGATCGACTGGCTTGTGCCTCCCTTTACGACGGTGCTGAATACGTATGACTTGAAGGCGTCTCTGACGCGGGGCGATGGCACGATTGATCCGGCGCTCACTCAGGCCACGCTGGTGCGCAACGGGACTGACCTGTTCGTGGTATCGGTAAATCTCGGCGTCATGGAGGCCACGGCTGGCCTGATCCCGGGAGATAACGAATTTCGGCTCCGTGCCACGATCGGCGGGCAAGAATTTCTTTCGGATCCTCTCGTGGTTGAAAAGCGGATTCACCCGTCCGAGCGAGAATTTATTACCGCTTTTGTAACGGGCGGAGGGTTCAACGCATCGGTAATCCTTTCGACTACCGATCAGGCCCCGAGCGGCGTAACGACTCA
>JACZYD010000020.1 GCA_022571255.1 Bacteroidota bacterium | reverse complement strand
AGTTGCATAATTTTTAAGAACGAATATTTTATTGTAACTAATGATAGGTATTCAGAGAGTGTAACACTAGTAGAGCTATTAACAGGAAATAAGCGTTCGGCTTTAAGAGATAGTATAGTTATAGTTGTCAAGGCCAGAGTAGTTATAGGAGACTGATTATGCCATTTAGTTTAATAGAAACTAGTAACACTTGTTTGTGTTTGACTGTAAATCAATGGAAACACTTACTAAAAGCAATTAATATACAAGATGATGATATAGATGCACTAGCATCTTATAGGTTATTAGAACAACAACTAAAAGAAAATATTGAGGAGGGAAATCTTGTAAGGATTCGTGGAATATGACAGCTAATGAAATGGATCAGGCTCAAGAAATACAGGAGTGTCCTCGAGAATGTGGTAACGCTTACCGAAGAACGCGCGATGCGCCAGGCTCAACGCGCCGACGAGGAGCTGGATGCCGGAAACTGGCGGGGACCTCTACACGGCATACCGTGGGGAGCCAAAGATCTGCTTTCGGTATCAGGATACAAGACAACTTGGGGGGCAATGCCATATCGTGACCAGACCATCGACGAAGACGCTTCCGTGGTACGTTTGCTGGATGCGGCCGGGGCCGTTCTTGTTGCGAAACTTACGCTGGGCGCACTGGCGTGGGGGGACGTATGGTTTGGCGGAAAGACCAAAAATCCATGGAACATAGAAGTGGGATCAAGTGGATCCTCGGCGGGACCCGGCGCCTCCGTCGCAGCAGGTCTCGTGGGGTTTGCGATAGGGTCAGAAACACTGGGCTCCATCGTTTCACCCTCCAGTCGAAACGCGGTGACCGGTCTGAGGCCGACGTTTGGTCGCGTAAGTCGCGGTGGAGCGATGACGCTTTCGTGGACACTGGATAAGCTGGGCCCCATGTGCAGGAGCGCCGAGGGCTGCGCGCTGGTATTTTCAGCGATTCACGGCGCGGATTCCGGAGACCCGACGGCGGTAACAACGCCTTTTTCGTGGCCTGCAGAACGCTCTATCGCTCAGTTACGCATCGGATATTTGAAAACGGCATTCGACGAAGAGTACGCCAATCACGATGCCGACGGGCAGTCTCTCTCGGTACTTCGTAACCTCGGCGCTGAATTAATCGATATGGAGCTTCCTGTGGCACCACTGAACGCTCTGCTGCTGATGCTGAACGCCGAAGCTGCCGCCGCGTTTGATGAACTGATACGCACCGGCGCAGCAGACGAGATGGTCCGACAGGACTTATGGCCTGAATCGTTCCGTAGAGGCCGCTTCATTCCTGCCGTCGAATACATCAACGCGAATCGGGCCAGGGCCTCTTAATGCAGAAGATGCGCGATACAATGTCCGGGATTGACGTATTTATCTCACCCTCATTTCGAGGAAATACGCTTCGGATAACAAACCTGACAGGTCATCCGTCGGTCACGGTTCCGAATCGGTTGGCCCGCCTCGACGATAATCCGCTCTCTCCCAGGCGAGCACCGTCCAGTATCACATTTGTCGGACAACTTCATGGCGACGACGATCTGCTGTCTGTGGCGGCGGCTTACCAGTCCGCGACAGGATTTCACAGAAAACGTCCGCCGATCGGGTAGGATTTGCACTGCCCGCGAGGCAGATCCCCGGGTATTTCGAGTTGTGCAGAGTGCGGGACTTTTTACAGGATGGTGTTGAAATATGGTTTGACAATTGCAAACCGATCGGATCCTCCATCAAACCATATCTTGTTACAGGACAATAATATACAGCCTCTTCATTTGGACATGCACGAAAATAACCGTATATTTCCCGGTTTGAATCAAGAGTCTGCACGAACGATTCAAAATCCTGAACCCACAACGTTGGCGCAAACCCTTTAACGACAATTCAGTTCGCGGGATTCGACACATTGATGTCCTTTCTGCGACGCATCACTGGAACCAATTCGCATATTATGAAGCTCACTCATTTCGAGTACGATTACCCCCCGGAACTGATTGCCAAATACCCCGCCGTGCCGAGAGACTCATCCCGATTGATGGTTCTTTCGCGCAGTGACGGGTCGATCACACACCGGAAATTCAGCGACCTCGGCGACTATTTTACGGAAGGAGATGTACTCGTGGTTAACGATACAAAGGTATTTCCTGCCAGACTTTTCGGGAATAAGGAAAAAACAGGCGCTCGTATTGAGGTTTTCCTGCTCAGAGAGTTGAACCCGGAAAGTCGTCTCTGGGATGTCATCGTTGATCCGGCACGTAAGATTCGAATTGGCAATAAACTTTATTTTGAGAATGGTCTGATTGCGGAAGTCATTGACAATACGACTTCACGGGGGCGGACCATTCGTTTTGTGTTTGAGGGAACGGACGAAGAGCTCTACGACATGATCGATGAGACCGGTCAGACACCGATCCCACCCTATTTGAAGCGTGACGTAGAGCCTGAAGATCGAGAGCGATACCAGACCATATTTGCTTCCGAACGAGGTGCAGTCGCTGCTCCGACGGCCGGGCTCCATTTTACACCCGAGCTGCTCTCCAGGCTTTCAGAGGCCGGTGTAGATATTCGACCATCGACGCTGCATATCGGGCTCGGTACGTTCCGGCCGGTCGAAGTTGAAGATCTTACCAAACACCGCATGGACTCGGAGTTTTTCCACGTTCCACCGCCGACGGCCGAGGCGGTCAATCGAGCCCTGAAATCTCCGGATAATTTTGTTACGGCAGTTGGAACGACCGTAGTACGGGCCATAGAATCATCTCTCTCGGCATCGAATACGTTGAAGGCAAAAAGGGGATGGACGGATAAGTTTATTTATCCTGAGTATGAGTTTTACATCACCGAGCGGCTGATCACCAATTTTCACATGCCGCGTTCAACGCTGTTGATGCTGGTGGCTGCGTTTACGGGTTATGATTTCATGATGGAAGCCTACCATGAAGCCATTGCGGAAAAATATCGCATGTTTTCTTTTGGCGATGCCATGCTCATTATCTGATTTCGAAAATGTCCGAGTCTGGAGAGGTAGCCGTCCTGATTCCGGCCGCCGGCGAGGGGACTCGCCTTGGAGGTCGTCGGAAGCAATTTCGAATACTCGGAAATAAGCCCGTTCTGGTCCAGACGTTGTATGTTTTTGAACGGCACCCGGACGTGGATCACATCATTGTGGCCACTCCTGAAGAGGCTGTTGAACCGCTTCGTGATGAACTGCGTCGCGTCGGCATTACGAAATTGCAGAGTGTGGTGGCCGGGGGGGCGACCCGCCAGGAATCGGTAAGCGCTGCCCTGGCTCATACCTCAGACGATGTGGAAGTGATCCTGGTTCACGATGCCGTCAGGCCGTTCGTCCGATTATTCCAGGTTTCAGATATTATTCAATCCGTACGACGACACGGTGCAGCAGCGCTGGCCGTTCCCGTGACAGATTCGGTTCGCCGATCAGATGGCTTCACTTTCATGGAAACGGTTCCGCGAGAAAATCTTTACCGGATGCAGACACCACAGGGGTTCAGGAGGGACTGGTTGGTCAAGGCGTACACGTGGGCCGGTGAGACGGGTGTGGTGGCGACCGATGATGTGGAACTCATTCAGCGTGCTGGTTTTGCGGTGCGATGCGTGGTTGGCAGCAACGTCAACGTGAAGATCACCACCCGGGACGATTGGGATCGTGCCATGCAGTTCTGGCCGGTCTGGGAAGAGAGTCTCCATCTCGAGGACGTTGAACTCGAAGGCATCCGCGGAGGCGCTGGAGATGGCAGGAAACGCGAGGTCCGGACATGATTTTTCGCAGCGGAATCGGATATGACGTTCATCAACTCGTCTCAGGACGGTCTCTTATTCTGGGTGGGGTCCGGATTGAATCTGAAAAAGGATTATCGGGGCATTCTGATGCCGATGTGCTTACTCACGCCATCGCAGATGCATTGCTCGGAGCGGCTGCGCTCGGTGACATTGGATTCCATTTTCCGGATACCGATCCCGCGTGGAAAGACGTAAACAGTCTGAAGTTGTTGACGCGCGTTTCGGAATTGCTCGCTGACGCAGGTTTTTCCATCGCCAATGTGGACGCAACAGTCGTCCTCGAATTGCCCAGGCTCCGACCGTATATCGAGGAGATGCGAACAAAACTTGCCCAATGTTTGCATGTAAACCCCTCGGATATATCCGTGAAGGCGACGACATCAGAAAAAATGGGATTCGTGGGAACCGGAGAAGGAGCTGCCGCTCTGGCGACGTGCAGTATTTATTCCACAGAGGCGAATGGGTGAAGTCCTGACCGACATCGTCGAATGGATGTCTTCTCTTCCAGTGCTCTGGGCGTATTTCAGCATACTTGTGATCGCGTATGGGGAGAACGTAGTACCGCCAATACCCGGCGATATGATCATCGTATTCGGCGGATACATGGCAGGGATCGGCCGGTTGGACATGTTCGCCGTAATTATCCTTTCAACAATGGGTGGTTCTCTCGGATTTATGACCATGTATGTGGTCGGCAACAGGATCGGACGTCGCGTTTCGAAAAAAGGACTACCGCGTTGGATTCCTCGAAGGCGTCTGGAACACTCGCGCGAGATGCTCGCTCGGTGGGGTAACGGCCTTATTCTGGCTAATCGTTTTCTCCTGGGTCTTCGTTCGGTTATTTCGATCACCGTGGGTATGGCAGGCAGATCTGTGCTGCGCACTACGGTGTACGCCACCATGAGCGCGCTGGCGTGGAGTATGCTTCTCGTGGGTTTCGGGTATGGCTTCGGGGAAAATTGGGAAGCGGTCAGTTTTCACCTGAAAACCTATGGTTCTGTGGTGTTCGCACTGATTACAGGTTTTGTGGCCCTTCAACTGTTGCTGGGTTATCGACGTCGGAAAAGTACGGGTAAAGAAGTCGAACAGAGTGGTACAGAGGAGGACAATACGCATGAATGAGAGATTCCTTGATCGAGGTTTCACGGATCCTTTACCGTATGAACCGTTGATTTCCGTTCAGGGTCGATGTAAATTTTCAAACTGGCGAAAAATGCAGTAGCCTGATAGCTGGTGTAGCTCAATTGGTAGAGCAGCTCACTTGTAATGAGCAGGTTAGGGGTTCGAGTCCCTTCACCAGCTCAGAGACGGATGACGACTTCGGTCACTCTGTCAGCATGTATTGATCAGAATCCGATGAATCAGGATCCTGGAAACCTGGACAGGTACCGAAGCGGTCAACCGGGCTGGACTGTAAATCCAGTGTCTTTCGACTTCGGAGGTTCGAATCCTCCCCTGTCCACACGTTAGCGGGAGTAGCTCAGTTGGTAGAGCATCAGCCTTCCAAGCTGAGGGTCGCGAGTTCGAATCTCGTCTCCCGCTCAGGAAATTGAAAAGAGTAGAAGATCAAAAAAAGAAGACGGGGCCTCTGATCCATCAGAGCCTGGATTTTCGGCCTCCTTAGCTCAGTGGTAGAGCACTTCCATGGTAAGGAAGGGGTCTCCGGTTCAAATCCGGAAGGAGGCTCAACTGACAGGGGTATGTCGGTTACAGGACGCACGTATTTTTAAGATCTGCAAATTGACCCGAAAGCAGATGCAATTTAATCCGGTCAAATAAAGACATGGCGAAAGAGAAATTTGAGCGCACCAAGCCTCACGTCAACGTAGGAACGATTGGTCACGTGGACCATGGCAAGACAACGCTTACGGCAGCGATCACGATGGTGCTGTCCAAACACGTAGAGGGCAACGAGCTTCGATCGTTCGATTCGATCGACAATGCACCCGAGGAGCGCGAGCGCGGCATCACGATTGCGACCGCACACGTGGAATACGAGACGGAAGCGCGTCACTATGCGCATGTGGACTGCCCGGGCCATGCCGACTATGTCAAGAACATGGTCACGGGCGCGGCGCAGATGGACGGTGCGATCGTGGTGGTAGCGGCCACGGACGGTCCGATGCCTCAGACGCGCGAGCACATTTTGCTGGCCCGTCAGGTGGGGGTACCCTTTATCGTGGTGTTCATGAACAAGGTAGACCTTGTTGACGACGACGAGCTGCTGGAGCTCGTCGAGATGGAAATCCGCGAACTTCTCGACATGTACGAATTTCCGGGCGATGACATTCCGGTCATTCAGGGTTCGGCTCTCGGCGCACTCAACGGCGAGGAGAAGTGGGAGGAGAAGATCATGGATCTCATGAACGCGGTCGACTCCTACATTCCGACTCCGGACCGCGACCTGGAGAAGCCATTTTTGATGCCCATCGAGGACGTATTTTCGATCACGGGCCGTGGCACGGTTACGACGGGAAGGATCGAGCGCGGCGTGGTGAAGATAGGCGAGGCGGTGGAGATCATCGGCATGCAGGAAGAGAAACAGACGACGACGGTAACGGGGGTCGAGATGTTTCGCAAGCTCCTCGATTCGGGTCAGGCGGGTGACAACGTGGGTCTGCTGCTTCGCGGAGTTGATAAAGACTCGGTGGAGCGCGGCATGGTTGTCGTAAAGCCGGGCAGCGTAGAGCCGCACAAAACATTTGAAGCCGAGGTGTACATTCTCTCGAAAGATGAAGGAGGCCGTCATACGCCTTTCTTCAAAGGATATCGACCTCAGTTCTACTTTCGCACGACCGACGTGACGGGCGATATTGAGCTGCCGGACGGTGTAGAGATGGTGATGCCTGGCGACAACACACAGTTCAAGGTGAAACTGATCGTGCCCATCGCCATGGAGCAGGGGCTCCGCTTCGCTATCCGTGAAGGCGGTCGAACGGTCGGCGCCGGTGTGGTATCTAAAATTACGGATTAGGGCTGCGGTCGATTCAGGACACCGCGATACGGGCGTAGCTCAATTGGCAGAGCAGCGGTCTCCAAAACCGCAGGCTGCAGGTTCGAGTCCTGCCGCCCGTGCAGATATGCGACCGGAATTCCTGAAACGGAATCACGCGTTAACGGTTAGCAGTGTTGACTTATTGAAAGGCTTTATTCGAAAAAGAGGTGAAACGGAATGCGGTGCCTCAATGGACATCGCACAGAACTAAATCGGAATGCGGTGCCTTAATTGACATCGCACAGAACTAAATCGGAATCAAGAATTATCACAAATGATCAGCATCACAAGGTATCTGGAAGAAGTCAGCAAAGAAATGAGGAAAGTGAGTTGGCCCAGCCGGAAGGAGCTTACCAGCAATACGCTCATCACAATTTTAGCTACCGTCGTTATTTCCATTTTGATATTCGTGACCGATCGAACGATCAGCACGGTACTCGAAGTAATCTACAGATAGGTATTCTGGGCGATTACGTGTAGCGCCCGGATTGGTTGTAAAATGCCTTATCACCAATAACTTTGCACATCGAAATGGAGACGGCCACACTCAAACCGATTTATAAATGGTATGTCCTTCGCACCTTCTCAGGTCATGAGAAGAAAGTGAAGGAATACCTCGAACAGGAAATCGATCGACTCGGATTAACGGACAAACTCAAGGAAATCATGATTCCGACTGAGACCGTGTTCGAAATGCGCGCCGGCAAGAAGCGCACTCGCGAGAAGCGATTTTTCCCCGGCTACATTTTGATTAATGCGGTGTTGGATAACCAATTGAAGCATGTCATCGGTGGCGTACCCGCTGTGGTAGGATTTCTTACGACTGCCGACGAGCCGACAGCCCTCAGGCCCGACGAGGTGGATCGCATTATGGGTAAAATGGATGAGGCGCGCGAAGCTGGAGAACAACCCGAAATTCCATTTCGAACGGGTGATCTCATCAAAGTGGTTGACGGGCCGTTCAACAATTTTAATGGAACGGTTGACGAGGTTTTCGCGGACAAAATGAAAGTCAGGGTGATGGTTTCGATTTTTGGACGTAAAACTCCACTGGAACTGGACTACCTCCAGATCGAACGGGAGGATTAAGTTCTGTCCACAGGGTTGGTGAAATTTCACACTGACTTAACCGGACATGGAATTCCTGACGGAACCCACTTGCTTTGCCGGCTTTATATGTTGGCTAAAGGCTTTTAGCATATACCTTGGCGGGAGCCGGCCCCACGGCGTTTGAACCGCATACATACATGGCAAAAAAAATTGACGGCTATATCAAGCTCCAGGTAAGAGCTGGTCAGGCCAATCCCGCGCCACCGATCGGTCCGGCGCTCGGACAGCACGGCGTAAATATCATGGATTTCTGTAAGCAGTTCAATGCTGCTACGCAGGATCGCATGGGACTTATTCTTCCGGTTGTCATCACCGTTTACGCAGACAAAACATTCTCTTTTATCGTAAAGAGTCCGCCTGCTGCGGAATTACTCAAAACTGCTGCCCGAATTAAATCGGGTTCGGCTGATCCTCTCCGGGAGCATGCCGGGACAGTTACGTGGCAGCAATGCCTGAATATTGCGGAACAGAAAATGGAAGATTTAAACGCGTTTGATCTTTCACAGGGAGCGGCGATGATTGCCGGTACCGCACGGTCCATGGGAATCAAGGTCAAAGGCCGACCGAAAGTGGCCTGATTGCCGGGGCGTCCGGTGGTCGATATTGTATGGAAACCTGCGGGAGCCCGGGCCGCGACCAACGGGCGTTTGTACCGCGAATATTTTTCTAATTATGGCAAAGAGAGGAAAACGATACCAGGAGATCAAGAAGTTTATCGATGAACTCGAGGGATCGATTGGTGTCAGTGAAGCAGTAGAGGTGCTTAAAAAAACTGCTTCGGCAAAATTTGACGAATCTGTAGACATCGACGTCAAACTTGGTGTAGATCCGCGTCATGCAGACCAGATGGTTCGAGGTACTGTTGCGCTTCCGCACGGAACCGGCAAAGAGGTTCGCGTATTGGTCCTGGCAAATGAAGCCAAGCAGGGAGAAGCCACAGAAGCGGGAGCTGATTTTGTAGGTCTCGAAGATTATGTAGAAAAAATCCAGAAAAAAGGCTGGACGGACTTCGACGTTCTGATTGCGACTCCTGATGTGATGGCGCTGGTTGGCCGTCTCGGGAGGGTTCTGGGCCCCCGCGGCCTCATGCCGAATCCGAAAAGCGGGACCGTCACTATGAATGTCGCAGAAGCGGTCAAGGAAGTAAAAGCAGGTAAAATCGACTTCCGCGTGGACAAATTTGGAATCCTGCACAGCGCCATCGGAAAAGCTTCTTTTTCTGAGGCCCAGATTTGCGAAAACACGGAAGCATTTTTGAGAGAGGTGCTCCGGTTGCGCCCTTCGACGGCGAAAGGCACGTACGTGCATTCGATAACAATTTCTACTACGATGGGTCCGGGGATCACACTGGATCGAAGCAGCGTGCTCGCTTCGCTGAGATAAGAAACACGGCGACAGGAAATATTAGCGTAAGAAATATTACGATTTTTGACCCCGCCCAGCGGGATAGACTCTGTATTTAACGATGGCAATGACGAAAGAACAGAAGATAGTCCAGGTGGAAGAACTGGTGGGACGTCTTCAGAATGCTTCGACAATCTATCTCACCAATTATTCTGGATTGACAGTCGATCAGGTCACGCAGTTGCGTGGAAAGTTTCGAGAGGCCGGTGTAGAGTACTCGGTGGTAAAGAATACGCTGCTTAAAAGAGCCATGGATGAGGTAGGTGGTTATGATGATATCTACGGTCAATTGGAGGGTCCGATAGCTGTAGCATTTACCGAAGATCCATCCGGTCCGGCTCGTGTCATCAAGAATTTTCTGGCTGAGATGAAGCTGGAAATTCCGAAGTTGAAGGGCGCCCACGTGGAAGGTGCGGTGTATGATGAGACCGCTCTGAACGCGCTGGCCCGACTGAAATCGAAAACTGAAATACTTGGTGATATTCTGACGCTGCTGATGGCGCCTGTTGTGAATATTATAGGTGGTTTGCAGGCGCAGGGCAGCAATTTAGTCGGAGCCATTAAGACAATTTCCGAGAAAGAAGAAGCGTAAGGCTTACAGCCCGGGATGCGTATCGTGCGTCAACGATTTGACCAGACAGACCAGATTTATAACACAAAGTAGTACAATCCGATAACCCTGAACCCATAATTGCAACGCAGCTTAAAGGCAGAGACCGTTGCAGGATAGAGGAAAATAAAAAATGTCTGATATTAAAGAACTTGCTGAACAGCTTGTTAACCTGACCATCAAAGATGCAAGCGATCTTGCAACACTACTCGAAGATGAATATGGAATCAAACCGGCAGCAACGGCCGTTGCGGTTGCCGGTCCGGGTGGTGGTGATGGAGCTCCTGCCGAAGAAGAGCAGACAGAATTTGATGTAATTCTGACTGCGATCGGCGATAAAAAAATCAACGTGATCAAGGAAGTGCGCTCTTTGACCGGGCTCGGCCTGAAAGAGGCGAAAGAAGTGGTTGACAGCGCCCCGAGCACGATAAAGGAGGCGGTGTCGAAAGACGAAGCCGAACAGGTTAAGACAAAACTGGAAGAAGCCGGAGCGACGGTAGAACTCAAGTAACGGCCTGTTATATGAAGTCCAGGGAGTTTCCCGGTATTGATCTGCACCGACCGGTCCCGTTTTCGGGATCGGCTTCTGGTGCATCCAGCACGCACAGACACGCTGTGCTGAAATTCGCGCCCCCATTTACGGAATTTGTCTGAATTATGTCCAGCGCCAAAAGTAGAACGAAAAGATCCAGTTTCGCCCGTATTCGGACCGTACGAGACTATCCGGATTTTCTCGATGTGCAGTTAAAATCCTATCGAGAATTCGTTCAGGATGATACACCCCCGGAAGAGCGTCTTCCTTTCGGATTGCAGGCGGTATTTGAATCGCACTTTCCGATTCAAGACAGCCGGGAGAGATACATGCTCGAGTTTATTCATTATCAGCTCGATGCCCCGAAACATTCCGTAGAGGAGTGTATCGCTCAGGGATTGACTTTTTCCGTACCGTTGAAAGCAAAGTTGAGGCTTTCGAGTAAGGAAGACGAAGATGAGGACGAGGCAGAGGAGGCCATCGAGCAGGAAGTGTATCTGGGTAATCTCCCCTTTATGACACCGAGGGGGACGTTCGTAATCAACGGTGCTGAGAGAGTTGTGGTATCCCAGTTGCATCGAAGTCCGGGTGTATTTTTTGGACAGAGCGTGCATCCGAATGGGACCGATCTGTATTCGGCCCGCGTAATCCCGTTTCGTGGATCCTGGATCGAATTTTCGACAGATGTTGGCAACATGATGTGGGCCTACATTGACCGGAAGAAGAAACTGCCGGTTACAACACTTCTTCGGGCGCTTGGTTATTCAACCAACGGCGAAATCGTTCGACTGTTTGACCTGGCGGACGAGGTTTCCGTAAAAACCAAAAAGTCGTTCGGTAAATATGTCGGGCGCCGGCTTGCAGCCACCGTGTCTGTAGAACGAATGACAGAAGTTGTCGACGAGGATACGGGCGAGATTCTTGAAGAGAGGAAAGAGCGGGAGATTATTCTTCCTGCTCAGCATGAACTGGTTGAAGCTGACTTCGAAACTCTCAAAGAAGCTGGAATCGGCAAAGTGTTCATGGTCCGGGAATCCACGGATGGCGACGAACTGGATAAAACGACATTACTCAATACCCTTAAACGCGATCCGACACATTCGGAAGAAGAGGCGCTCGAATATCTGTATTTGCAGCTTCGGGGCACCGAGGCGCCTGACATTGATACGGCTCGCGGTGTACTGGAACGGCTGTTTTTCAGCGAGAAACGGTATGACCTGGGTAAGGTTGGTCGGTACCGAATCAATTCTCGCTTGAACTTGAAAGAGGATCTGAAGAGACTGACGTTATCGCGGGATGATATTATTGCTATCATCAACGAGTTGATTCTGCTTCAGAACGGGCGAAGCAATGTCGACGATATTGACCACCTGGGAAATCGTCGGGTCCGTTCTGTCGGAGAGCAGTTGGCCTCACAGTTTTCTCTTGGTCTCGCCAGAATGGCGCGTACAATCAAGGAACGCATGAACATGCGTGATGCTGAGAAATTCACACCTCAGGATCTGGTCAATGCACGCACGGTTTCGAGCGTGATCAACACCTTCTTCGGAACGAATCAGCTCAGTCAGTTCATGGATCAGACGAATCCACTTGCCGAACTGACGCACAAAAGAAGAATGTCTGCTCTGGGTCCGGGGGGGTTGACCAGGGAACGCGCAGGATTTGAGGTGCGAGACGTTCATTACACGCATTATGGACGGTTATGTCCGATTGAGACCCCGGAAGGGCCCAACATCGGCCTGATTTCGTCGCTCTGTGTACACGCTCAGATCAACTCATATGGTTTTATAGAAACACCTTACAGAGTTGTAAAGAAAGGCAAGGTATCCACCAGAATCAGGTACCTGACGGCGGAAGAGGAGGACAGTGCCGTGATTGCACAGGCGAACGCTCCAATTGACGATAACGGCCTGTTTGTCAACAAATATGTAAAATGTCGTTTTCGCGGAGATTTTCCGGTCAGGGAACCCGGGGATATTCAGTTCATGGATGTCGGACCGGATCAGATTGTGTCTCCGGCTGCCAGTCTGATTCCGTTCCTGGAACATGACGATGCCAACCGTGCCCTCATGGGATCGAACATGCAGCGGCAGGCTGTTCCGCTTTTGATTTCCGAAGC
The DNA here is from genome assembly GCA_022571255.1 of Bacteroidota bacterium. Classification (GTDB taxonomy): domain Bacteria; phylum Bacteroidota; class Rhodothermia; order Rhodothermales; family UBA10348; genus N075bin62. The sequence continues at coordinate 22,681 of JACZYD010000020.1, read as the reverse complement.
CCCTCTTGTTGGAACCGGCCTTGAAGAACGTATTGCAAGGGACTCACGTGCCGTGCTTATTGCGGAAGGCAACGGACAGATCATGTATGTCGACAGTAAGAGAATTACGATTCGATATGACCAGAAACCGGAAGACGAGGCGACCTCGTTCACTCTACCGGTCAAGTCCTATAACCTGATCAAGTTCAGACGAACCAATCAGGATACGTGTATCAATCAGCACCCGATAGTCCGTGCAGGAAAGCGCGTCAAAAAAGGTGACGTGTTGACCGATGGATTTGCAACCGATCACGGAGAATTGGCGCTGGGTAAGAATGTCCTCGTTGCGTTCATGCCGTGGCGGGGCTATAATTTTGAGGATGCCATCGTCATATCAGAGCGACTCGTTTCGGACGATGTGTACACGTCTATTCATATCGAGGAGTTTGAACTTCAGGTTCGGGATACGAAGCGAGGCGAAGAGGAACTGACGCGCGAGATTCCAAACGTCTCGGAAGAGTCAACCAAGGACCTCGACGAGCGAGGCATCATTCGAATAGGTGCAGAGATCAAATCCGGAGACATTATAGTTGGAAAGATCACTCCCAAGGGAGAGTCTGATCCGACGCCGGAAGAAAAACTGCTTCGCGCCATTTTTGGAGACAAAGCCGGCGACGTTAAAGATGCATCGCTGAAAGCACCGCCGGGAATGAAGGGCGTGGTCATCGATACCAAGCTGTTCAGTCGGAGAAAGCTGGATCCGGAGACGAAAAAAGTAGAACAGAAACGACTCGCCGAAATCGAGAACGATCTGGAAATAAGTCTGAAAGATCTGAATGACAGCTTCTGGAAAAAGTTTTTTGCTCTGATCATTGGAAAAAAAGCGAAAGATTTCACAGATCGTGAAGGTCGTGTTGTAGTCACGAAAGCGGCTGTAATCAAGGAGGAAGCATTTTCAGATCTTATCCCGCTGCAGCTCGACCCTCGCGTTGAATTCACGACGGACGATAAGCTGAACCTGCTGGTCAAAACGCTCATTCGTAATTATGAACGTCGAGAGCGAGAATTGCAGGGCATTTCACGCAGGGAAACGCATCGGATTCAGATGGGCGACGAATTACCACCTGGAATTGTTCAGTTGGCCAAAGTGTATGTCGCGAAAAAGAGGAAAATTCAGGTTGGTGACAAGATGGCCGGGCGTCACGGAAACAAAGGTGTAATTGCCAAAATTGTGCCTGTAGAAGACATGCCGTTCCTCGAGGACGGAACACCGGTTGACATCGTGCTCAATCCGCTGGGCGTTCCGTCACGAATGAACCTGGGACAGATCTATGAGACACTGCTTGGCTGGGCGGCCAAAAAACTGGGTACGAGCTTCGCGAGTCCGATTTTTGACGGTGCGACGGAAGACGATGTAACCGAAAAACTGATAGAGGCAGGTCTTCCGGCCGACGGTAGAGCACAGCTTTATGACGGTCGCCTGGGAACCCCGTTCGATCAAAAAACAACGGTGGGTTACATATACATGCTTAAACTCAGTCACCTGGTGGAAAACAAGATTCACGCTCGTTCGATTGGACCATACAGTCTTATTACACAGCAGCCTCTGGGTGGTAAAGCACAGTTCGGTGGCCAGCGTCTCGGTGAGATGGAAGTCTGGGCGCTCTACGCGTATGGAGCGGCGAGTGTCCTGCAGGAAATGCTCACATACAAATCGGACGATGTACAGGGACGATCCAAGGCGTACGAGTGTATCGTCAAGGGAGAGACCATGCCGGAACCCGGAACGCCGGAGAGTTTCAATGTGCTTATAAGAGAGTTGCAGGGCCTCGGACTCGAAGTCATCTTGGACTGATCATGCATTGCATGTGGTTGAGTGGTGCTCGACCCCACGTTTTGCCTACTTACTGGATATTTAAACGAACCGTTCGAATATGCCTTACGGAAAAAGTCAGAAAATAAAGAAGAATTTCAGCAGTATTACGATCAGTCTTGCCTCACCGGAAGCCATTCTGGAGCGCTCGTACGGAGAAGTTCTGAAGCCGGAGACGATCAACTACCGTTCGTTCAAACCAGAGAAGGAGGGACTTTTCTGCGAGAAAATATTTGGTCCGGTTAAGGATTGGGAATGCCACTGTGGCAAATACAAGCGCATTCGCTACAAAGGCATCATATGTGACCGGTGTGGTGTTGAGGTAACCCAGAAGTCAGTCAGGCGCGAGCGAATGGGACATATTACGCTCAGTGTACCGGTAGTCCACATCTGGTACTTCAAGACGCTCCCCAATAAAATCGGTCACCTGCTGGGCATCCGTTCGAAAGACCTGGAGCGCATTGTTTATTACGAGAACTATGTGGTCATTCAACCAGGCGGCGCTTCGAGTCTGGGGATTGAAGAGAAACAGCTTCTCTCCGAAGACGAATATTATAACATTCTGTACCAGATTCGGGAAGACAACAACCGACTTGAGGACGATGATCCAGAGAAGTTTGTTGCTCGAATAGGAGGCGAGGCGATTGAGGAATTACTGGGTCGCCTGGAACTGGGCATGCAGTCCCAGGAACTTCGTTACCAGATCAAAACAGAAACGAGCCAACAGCGAAAGTCCGAAGCTCTCAAGCGGATGTCGATCACGGAATCTTTCCTTGAATCAAACAGGCGTATGGAAAACCGCCCTGAATGGATGGTAATGCGCGTTATTCCGGTAATTCCTCCGGAATTGCGACCTCTGGTTCCGTTGGAAGGTGGTCGATTTGCCACCAGCGACTTGAATGATCTGTATCGCCGTGTCATCATCCGAAACAACAGGCTGAAGCGACTCATTGACATCAAGGCTCCTGAAGTTATTCTGCGAAATGAGAAGCGGATGCTCCAGGAAGCGGTCGATTCTCTGTTCGACAACTCGCGCAAAGCGAATGCGGTTCGTTCAGACTCGAACCGTGCGTTGAAATCACTTTCCGATATGTTGAAAGGAAAGCAGGGTCGTTTCCGCCAGAATCTGCTCGGGAAACGAGTCGATTATTCCGGTAGATCAGTTATCGTTGTTGGACCGGAGTTGCATCTTCATCAGTGCGGTCTGCCTAAAGAGATGGCCGTAGAATTGTTTAAACCGTTCATCATCCGCAAGCTGATTGAACGCGGAATTGTTAAAACAGTCAAAAGCGCGAAAAAGGTCGTGGACCGCAGGACTGCCGACGTGTGGGACATTCTCGAGAAGGTTATTCAGGGTCGTCCGGTACTGTTGAACCGTGCCCCTACGCTGCATCGCCTTGGTATTCAAGCATTTCAGCCCATTCTAATTGAAGGAAAGGCCATTCAGCTTCACCCTCTTGTCTGTTCGGCATTCAATGCCGACTTCGACGGTGACCAGATGGCCGTGCATGTTCCGCTCAGCGAGGATGCTGCGCTGGAAGCGATGTTGCTGATGCTGTCCAGTCACAATATTTTAAGTCCTGCGCATGGTGGTCCCGTCACCGTTCCAACCCAGGATATGGTTCTTGGTCTTTATTATATGACCAAGTCGCGCTCGGGGGAGAAGGGTGAGGGAAGTCGTTATTCCAGTATGACAGAGGCTCGACAGGCGTTTGACCAGGAACAGGTTGCATTACACGCCAAGGTTGTCGTGAGGCTGGATAACGGGTCTCTCGAAGAGACCACGATGGGCCGAATCCTGTTCAATGAAGCTGTTCCGGCCGATGTCGGATTTATCAATGAGGTTCTTACCAAGAAAAACCTGCGCAATATTATTGCCCGCGTATTAAAAACTACCGGATTTCCGGAAACTGCTCTGTTTCTGGACGCAATAAAGCGACTTGGATTTGAACGAGCCACGCAAGGTGGCCTGACTTTTTCTCTGGCGGACATTGTTGTTCCGGATGACAAAGAGAAGCTCATCGAGGATGCCAGCAAGCGGGTGGAAGTCGCTCGTAACAATTATGCGATGGGCTTTATTACGGAAAATGAGAGATACAACCAGGTTATTGATATTTGGACACATACGAATAACGAAGTATCAGAGGTATTATTTGAAGCACTCAAGAAGGACATGGACGGGTTCAATGCCATCTATATGATGGCTGACTCGGGTGCTCGAGGATCCAAAGAACAGATTCGCCAGCTGGGCGGGATGCGTGGTTTGATGGCCAAACCGCAGAAAAGCCTCGTCGGTAGTGCCGGAGAGATCATCGAGAATCCGATTATCTCCAATTTCAAGGAAGGTCTTTCGGTTCTCGAATACTTTATCTCAACGCATGGTGCAAGAAAAGGTCTTGCCGATACGGCCCTGAAAACAGCCGATGCAGGTTATCTTACCAGGCGCCTCGTGGACGTTGCCCAGGATATGACCATCCGGCAGATGGATTGCGGAACGCTTCGCGGCCTTCGCATATCGGCGTTGAAAGACCATGAAGACGTCGTAGAACCGTTGGCCGACCGAATTCTGGGCCGCGTTTCCGTACACGACGTAATCGATCCGTTAACCGACGAGTTATTGGTGGGAGCTAACGATATGATCGATGAACAGAAGGCACGACAGATTGCGGAAACCTCTATTGAGGAAGTGGAAATCCGTTCCGTACTCACGTGCGAATCGAGGCACGGGGTTTGTGCGTTGTGTTACGGGCGAAATCTCGGATCGGGTCGACCGGTAGAAGCCGGCGAGGCTGTGGGTGTTATCGCTGCACAGTCGATCGGAGAACCGGGTACGCAACTTACGCTCAGAACTTTTCATATCGGTGGTACGGCCAGTCGTATTTCCGCTGAAAGCACCATTGCGACGAAATTCGAGGGAAAGGTCGAATACGTGAACCTCAGAAACGTCAAGGTAAAGACGGGCGATGTGAAGAAAAAAGTTGTTCTTTCCCGGCAGGGCGAGATCCGGATCATTGATTCGACCGAGTCGAGTCGCCAGTTGATTTCTTATCTGATACCGTATGGTGCAGATCTGATGGTCATGGATGGCAAAACGGTGGAGAAAGGTGATATCCTCGCTTCATGGGATCCGTACAACAGCGTTATTCTATCGGAAATGGAAGGGGTTGTCGGTTATCAGGATATTATCGACGGTGTCACGTATCGGGAAGAATCCGACGAGCAGACAGGGTATAAAGAAAAGGTCGTTATCGAGAGTCGGGAGAAATCGCTGACTCCGGCAATACTGATTAAAACCAAGAAGGGGACGGTCAGGGAGTACACGCTTCCAACACGTGCCCGAATTCAGGTGGACATCGGTGACAAGGTACCGTCGGGTCAGATTCTGGTTAAAATTCCACGCCAGTCAGCAAAAACGCGAGATATTACCGGGGGTCTTCCGCGAGTTACCGAGCTCTTCGAAGCGCGTACGCCATCTGACAGGTCTGTGGTTTCGGAGATTGACGGTGTTGTCTCATTCGGTGGCAGAAAGCGTGGATCTCAAGAGGTTATAATTACCAGTCGCGACGGCACGGAATCAAAAATGTATCTCGTTTCGATGACGAAGCATATGCTCGTACACGAGAATGACTTCGTTCGTGCCGGCGACGCTCTTTCTGACGGTCAGATTTCACCGCAGGACATCCTGAGTATTCTCGGACCAAGAGCCGTACAGGAATACCTTGTCAACGAGATTCAGGAAGTTTACCGACTTCAGGGCGTCACGATAAACGACAAACACATCGAGACCATCGTGCGTCAGATGATGCAGAAAGTTCGGGTCGTGGATTCTGGAGATACTGCGCTGCTCGAAGGACAGCTGGTCGACAAATTCGTACTCGAAGATTTGAATGACATGTTATATGACAATTTTGTCGTGGTTGATTCAGGGGACTCCGAATTGACCAATGGCGATCTTGTTGACAGGCGCCGTCTGCGCGAAGTCAACTCGCGAATGAAGCGGCAGGACTTGAAAGGCGTAGAAGTCCGTGATTCGCAGCCTTGCGTCGCCGATCCGGTGCTGCTCGGTATCACACAGGCTGCTCTTTCGACGGACTCTTTTATTTCTGCAGCTTCCTTCCAGGAAACGACGAAAGTACTCACGGAAGCGGCTATCAAAGGAAAAACGGATCCACTGTATGGCCTGAAGGAGAACGTAATCGTGGGGCACCTTATACCGGCAGGAACGGGACAGCGGCAATTCAAGGATATTGTTGTTGGCTCTAAAACGGAACTCAAGGAGTTGCAGGCTGCAATTGGTGCGCCCGATGATGAGAGCGAAGCGCCGCTGAAGGGATCTTCACTGGACGCTGTCGAAGCCTGATTTACAGGGGATCCAGTTCGGATCAGAACGTGTTCTCGTTGCAATTCAGGCAAAACCAACATATTGACTACTGGAAAACTGACATTGGAAAGAGGTAAGAAAATGTGTACCCACACTTTGCGTTCTGCTCTGATCAACTTCGCCACCGTTTGTCTGCTGATGATCTGGGCCATTCCACTCGTGCACGCTCAGGACCTGTCACTGGTGATTGATCCGGCGGTTCTGACGCTTGAAATTGGAGAGACGACCATGCTTTCCGCACAACTCGTTGACGAGAACGGAGCCGTGCAGGAAGGGCAGGTTACATTTTTTTCTCGAGCGCGGCGATCGCTCTCGGTGGACAGACAGACGGGCGAACTGACCGCTATCAGAGCGGGTACGTTTCAGGTATTTGCATCCTACCGGTCACTCGATGGTGTCCGGTACATGGAATCAATCCGTGTTACCATTCCTTTTCCGCCGCTCGAAACAATTTCTCTCGAGAAGGCTCCGGCTGAAATGTATAAAGGGACGCACGTACAGATAGAGGCTGAAATAACAGATATGGCCGGGCAGAAAAGAACCCATGTTGAAGTCGCATTCAATTCGTCTGACGAGTCCATAGCATCTGTGGATCGATATGGATCGGTCCATGCACGCAGCAATGGAACGGTGATTATCGAAGCGACGGCGGAAGGAATAACCGGTACACTGGTCCTGCGCGTAGTCGATAATCCGATTTCTTATATAGAAATATCCGGAGGACCTGCCCGGGCCCGGACGGGGGACGTGATCAGTTTTCATGCTGTTGCTCGGGACGGGAATGGAAATGCGATCGAAGATGCGCCCATTCAATTCAGCTTTGTAAGCAGACCATCCGACAATCTGGCCCCGTCAGCATCGGGACAGATCGAACTGGACGGAAGATTTGTTGCGGAAGATGCGGGTCTTTTTACGATACTGGCCTCGGTCGGAGCCGTCTCGGCTCGGCATACGGTTGATATTGTTACGCGCGACGCGGGGCGAGAGGTCGAGTTGATTGGACATGGGACGGTTGGAGATGTCAATACGTCCGATCTCTGGATATGGGAAGGCGTAGACGGACGCGACTACGCGATCACCGGGACGTGGAGTGCAAAAGGAGATGCCCTTTTTTGGGACGTTACGGACGCCGCCAATCCGACCATTATTGATACGGTAACCGTCGATGCACGTACCGTAAACGACGTAAAAGTCACTGAAGACGGAAGTGTTTGCGTCATCAGCCGCGAAGGCGCCTCGAATCGTAAGAACGGCCTCGTAATCCTGGACTGCACCGACCCCCACAACGTATCGACACTTGCCGTTTATGACTTCGAAATGACAGGAGGTGTACATAATCTGTTTATTTACGAACGCCATATTTATGCACTGAGTGCAGGCCGGCGATACGATATTATCAGCATCGAAGACCCGGCGTCCCCGACGCTGGTCGGATCTTTTGCGGTTCCAGAAAAAGGCTCGAGGATTCATGATGTCTGGGTCGAAGACGGGATTGCTTATTCGTCCAACTGGGCGGACGGAGTTTATATGGTTGACGTAGGGAATGGAATTAAAGGAGGATCGCCTTCTAATCCCGTAATCATCGGTCACTATGCGTATCCGAGTGGATGGAATCACGCGGCATTTCCTTATCGCAGCAAGGAAACCGGGAAGTTCTATATCATTGCCGGTGATGAGGCAGCCAACGCAGCCGGTGAAATGATGGGATACGCTCACTTCATTGATTTTACAGACCCGGAAAATCCCTTCGAAGTTGCTCGTTATGAAGTGCCGGAAGCCGGAAGCCATAATCTGTGGGTAGAAGATGACAAGCTGTACATTGCCTATTATCAAGGCGGACTCCGAGTGGTGGATATCTCGGGAGACCTCATGGGGGATCTGTACAAGCAGGGCCGCGAGATCGCCAGATACCTCGGCTCTGACCCAGACGGTAAAGATCCGAATACTCCCATGGCGTGGGGACCACAGCCGTACAAAGGGAATATATTTTTCTCGGATATGAGTTCGGGGCTGTGGGTGATCAAGATTAAAGAGCGAGAAGAAGATCGTCCGGGCACATGATCTGCGCCGTGTTGTCACTGATTCTTTCTTCTAAGCGCGGATTCAGCCGTTTTTTAATTTCGGATGGACCTCCACGGGCCGGGATCCTCTTCGCAGGCGCCCTGATTGTCGCAGGCTGTTCGGGCAGTCGCGCACCCGCTGATGAGATGCCGCCTGGCAGGGAGTATTTTTTCTACGTTGCGGCCGAATCGGACGATACGGTGGCACTCATTCGTTTCGACGGTAAAAATGCCTTCCTCGAAAAATCCATTCCGGTTGGCTCGTGGCCCGTGGAAATTGAAGGCCCTCACGGCGTTACAGTGAGTCCTGATGGAGAGTACTGGTTCGTTTCTTTGGCGCACGGTCTGCCCTCCGGAAAAGTGTTGAAATACGAGACGGGCTCTGACGAATTTGTAGGAGAGGTAGGCGTGGGGCTGTTTCCGGCGACGATGGAGATGTCGGCTGCCACCGGTCTTTTGTACGTGGTAAACTTCAATTTGCACGGCAGGCCAAGCGAAACCAGCGATCTTTCCGTCATTGAACCGGAAACGATGACGGAAATTGCGCGTGTGGAACACGGCATTATGCCACATGGCTCGCGTATTTCTCCCGATGGATTGCGGCATTATTCGGTGGCCATGATGTCGGGAGAGTTGTGGGAACTGGATGCGACTACTCTGGAAGTGACCCGCCGAATGGATCTGAATTTGGGTGGCGCAAAGACCAAGCCCACCTGGGTTCAACCCCACCCGAGGAAGCCGCTTTTATATGTTGCGCTGAATGGAGCCGATGAAGTGCTGGAGATCAACATCGATGACTGGGAAATCACGCGGCACTTTGTTACGGATAAAGCGCCCTACAATCTCGACGTTTCGTCAGACGGCCGATTGCTCGTAGTAAGTTATAAAGGCGCCGCGAAGATCGGCATCTGGGATCTCCATACGGGAGAAGAACTTGCTCGTCTTGAAAACAGTCGTCGCGTTTCACACGGAGTGATCATTTCGCCAGACAGCAGGTTCGCATTCATCTCGGTTGAAGGCGTGGGTGGTGAACCCGGAGCCGTCGATGTGTTCGATCTTCGTAAACTTGTTCGGATATCCTCAGTAGACATCGGCAAACAGGCGGGCGGAATGTACTTCTGGAAAATGACCGGTTAGAGTGGATGCTTATCTCACGGGTCACACTCTATCCGTCGCGCTGTGGCTTATCCGTGTTCTCCCCAGTATCGAACAAGCTCTTTCGAGTAGGCGAGCGCGTGCTCAAGGTTTTCTACCGTATTCCATTCGAAACGGCTGTGGTAATCGTATCCGCCGTTAAAAATATTGGGTGTTGGAAGGCCTCGTTCAGACAAGCGCGCTCCATCGGTTCCGCCGCGTACCAGTTCTTCTTTCAGTGTGAACCCCATTTTCTGCGCGGCCTTCCGGGCGAACGTGACCGTTCGGAAATCAAGATCTTCGATATAGGATCTCATGTTTCGGTACTGCTCCGTAAAAACGACTTGAATTCGCGCGTCCGCATGGCGGGTACGGGCTTCTTCGACGATCTGGTGTATCAATTGTTTTTTCTGATCCATACCCTCGTCACTGAAATCCCGGATTATGATCTGAAGGGTGGACTGCGTCACATTGCTGTCCGAGATATGGTAAGGATGTAGATATCCTTCTCTCAGCTCTGTCGTTTCCGGAGCCTCGTCCACGGGAAGGGCGGCAACAATTTCGGCTGCAATACGCATCGCATTGACAAGAATATCTTTTGCGTAACCCGGATGGACAGATCGCCCCGTGATGTCGATCTGCACCAGCACGGCATGGAACGTTTCGAAGGAGATCGTATTGATACTGCCGCCATCCAGTGTATAGGCCACGTCCGCGCCGTACGACCCGAGATCCATATGCTCGACTCCGCGCCCGATTTCTTCATCTATGGTGAAGCAGAGGCGAATTTCGGGCCGCGTTTTGTCGTCATGTAAAAGATCCTCAGCAAGCTGCATCAGAATCGCGACACCTGCTTTGTCATCACTCCCCAGAAGCGTGGTGCCATCACTTGAAATAATCCGTTCGCCCAGATGATTCAACAGGCCGGGTGAACGTTCGGGATCGAGCCTGACGGACGTGTCACCGGGGAGTTGAATTACACCCCCCTGGTACGGAGGGTGAACGACAGGATGTACATTTTCGCCTGATTCATCGGGCGCTGTATCCAGGTGTGCAAGAAGGCCGAGGACGGCCTGGTTCTGTTGCGAATTATCGGTGCGAATCCTGTGTATCGAACAAAAAACATATCCGTATTCGTCCATGAACGCATTCGGATAACCCATTTCGCGTAATTCGTTGACGAGTAAACAGGAGAGGTTTTTCTGTTTTTCGGTGGAGGGGACAGTGTCTGAGGAAGCATCGGATTGTGTATCTATCCGCACATAGCGAAGAAAACGTTCGACGACGGCAGGTACATTTGTGTGTGAATTGATACGCACGGCGAGTCGATTATTTACGAATCACATTTCACGACGATGGCTGAGGCTACTTCTCTCTCTGTTGAATACCCCTCGGGCCGATTCAGCAAAATAGAATTCAACACCATCGCCGAAGAACCACCTCCATCCAGGTTTATCGCGCGGACTGCCCCGATACTGCGCATCATGTGCGCGAGTTCGGTCAGGCTGACGCCCCGGCTCCGAGACTGCCTTCCATCGACAACCATCAGTATCAGTGATCCGTCCGCAGCGATCCCTGCAGCGGTCCTGGGGTGAACATTGGGAATGGGTGAGTCAAAAAAGATCTCTTCTTCCGCAGTTATCGAGTCACCGCTGTGTTGAAAAAGAGAAGGGCCGGCTGCGAGTGCATACTCGACAGGCCAGTACACGCCCGTATTTCCGGCTGGCATCGGGGCGGGTCTGTCGCGGTGGTTATCGATGGGTCGGAGCCATGCAAATACGGAATCGTTGCGAGAGCTGACCCATGCAAAATCAGCAGATCCATCCGGCAAAAAGCCGAGGGCAGCGCGAATGGCATCGTACCGGACATCGTCACGTATTATCCGGTGGGAGGCGTTACTGATTACGGAAGAGTTTGTGACGAGCAGTCCGATCGGAAAACTTCGATGGTCCCGGTTCAGGAAATACCCTCCATTCACTGCGAGGCAAGCATTTTCACGTTTTGCAAAATCACTGACCATTTCTCTCCCGGTCTCGCCCGTTGCCGGTATTATGATTACACGTATCTCGGGCGAGGATGGCTGGAATCGGGCGTACCAAGCTTGAATTGGCGCTTTTTCGTCTGTTCCTTGGAACACGACAAAATGCTCCGGAAGGTTGTCAGCAGCGCCCGATATTTGTGTCCAGGTAAGATCGGGGAGCTCGTCCGTTACAGAGTATGGTCTGCAACTCACTGCCAGCACAACCACTACAATGCAGGATAGATTTTTCAAGAAACGGGTCACGGTAGTATAGAATCCTTACGATCCGGGCTTGAAAGGTAATCTCTGTATCATAATAATCCTGAAGTTGCCGGCGCAAACCAATACGTCACCGGAGTTGTCAAACGGATGACGAGAGAATTTAATGGGTCCTATCGATTCCGAACTCATCGAACGAGCTGAAGCCGGTGATATCAAGCTGCTGCTGCCGCAAAAAAATGCACATATTCGAGTTGATCTGGGATATTCAGGATCTCTCGAAACGGATCGATTCGGTGGCGACTTGATATGGGATACGGTTCGCAGAGCATCTTGGGATGACAGAATCCGAAGTGCTGCAGGTCGGATCAACAACGGAGGAGTTGATATTGAGCTGTCAGCAGGATCTGGAAATATCTCAATTTCGGATAACAACGGCTGACCGGAGTTATGCAGATTGGTCATCGTGATTCACGTTGCCCGGTACATTATGCACGCAACCCTTCAGAAAAGTCTCCGTATTCTTCGGCGCAGGATCATCTGTATTACAATTTCTACGGCGACATGAAACGAAGCATTTTCTTTTTTATCGCACTTTCCGCCATTACGTCATTGCTGTTTGCGGTCGGCAGCGGAGAAGATGACACGATCAAGAGGACATTCAAGGTGAGGCCAGGCGGGTCACTTTTTCTCGATATCGACCGTGGTACGATCAGGATTCGAACTATTTCCGGCAGCGAGGTACATGTCGTGCTCGAACGGCGGGTGAAGGGTGTCGATGACGACGAAATCAAAGTATTTCTTGAACGACACGAATGGGGAATCCGACAGGACGGAAACAGGATTCTGGTTGATTCCAGGTTTGAAGACGAGGAAAACACCTGGGGCGGCGGTTACAGAAAGAAGAGCTCTAAATTTCGATTGAACGTGACGGTACTCGTTCCGGAGCACTTTAATATCGATTTTCTGAACGGGTTCGGGAATGTGGAAATTGAAGATCTCGTCGGGGAAATAGTTGGTCGGACGGGCGCGGGCAATATCGAAATCGGAGATATTGAAGGGTCGGTCGACGTGATTACCGGAGCAGGTAATATTGTTATTGACTCTGTTGACGGATACGTGTATGCACGTTCCGGCGCGGGTAATGTTGAAATTCACGAAGTGGCAGGGAAAATCAGTGCAACCACTGGAGCCGGTAATATTGAAGTGACCATGACTCGACAGCCCCAGGGAGATTCGGAATTAAGTTCAGGCGCAGGCAACGTTACGGTTTACATGGACGCAGACATTGCAGTTGACGTTTCGGCTCGGGCCAGCCTGGGGTCTGCCCGTTGCGATTTCAACCTGAAGATCAACGGGATCTGGATGTCCAAATCATTCGAAGGTCGCCTGAACGGGGGAGGCCCGGCCCTGGTACTGCATTCAGGCGTAGGGAACGTCTCGCTTCTCAGAAACTGACCTGCATCGCATACTTGTCAGACATTTCATGACTTTCAGAGGACGGCCTTTCACGGTCGTCCTTTTTATTGTGCACCAGGCATGGCGCCTTCATTCGGGGGCGGCAAAATTCGGGGGCGGCAAAGTCGCGTCTTTCTTCCGCGATTTTTTCATCCTGAGATTACGCGGAAACAGCTGCAGTCTTCTATCGTACACTGCTTAACACCGTTAAGTCATCCTCAGTGTATGCACCCGATCAATTCAGAAATACGGAAAGCTCCCGACGATGATCTCCGGCGTTCTATTCTCGTCACGTCCAGGGAACTGCTGGTCAGGGAGGGCTACTCAAGCCTCTCAATGAGAAAAATAGCGCGGTCGATCGGCTACAGTGCAACAAGCATTTATCTTCATTTCAAAAGCAAGGATCAGCTGGTACATGCCTTGATCACAGAGGGCGTAAGCGTCTTGATGAAAAGGCTTCGACCTGTTTTTGATGATGTGAAATTAAATCCGAAAGAACTTGTCAGACGTATTTGTCACGAGTATGTAAAATTCGGAATGAACAACCCCGGGTATTACGAAATAATGTATGTCTTGCACCCGGAGACGCTGTCGCGATACCCGGAGGATAATTATCGCGATGCCCGTAGTCTGATTGATCGCCTGTCGAGCGTATTCGAAAAGGGAATCGAATCCGGCGTTGTCATTCCCTCGGATCCTCGGGTTACGGCCAATGTGTTATGGTCCCAGATGCACGGTGTTGTATCTCTGATTATCGCAGGTCGATTCGACCGTGCTCTCGATCGGGAGGTATTGATACAGGATGCCGTCGATAGAGCCGTCAGATCCTGCTTTGTCAGTCCCGAACCTTCGCTCGATTCCATATGAAACAGCCCGATAATATTGCAAAATCGGTTGGCAAAGCGTCTTTCCTGGGTAGAACCCTTCCTTCGCTGCTGTATCACGCTGCCGTTGAGCATCCGAATCCCGTCGCATTCGTTCAGCGATCCGATGACGGATGGACCCCGTATTCAACCGATGAATTTCGGGAAGCCGCAGAAGAAACGGCACTGGGTCTTTGTGCCAGTGGTCTGAATGCCGGGGACCGTGTGGCACTTTACATGGACAGTGATGTGTATTTTTGCCTGGTCGACATGGGTTGTTTAATGGCAGGCCTCGTTGATGTCCCCATCTATCTGACCCACACTCCGGAATCAATCTCATACGTTCTTGAGCATGCTGATGCCCAGGCCGTTGTCGTGTCGGACCGGGGTCGACTGAACGATATTCTGCCCGTTCTGAATTCGTGCGCGTCGGTACATCTGGTCGTTCTTGTTGAAGATGATCCTTCCAGTGCCCGCGCGGAACTCAGAGATGGTATTGATTTGAAGAGCCTGCGGGAGATTCGGAGCATCGGCAAAAATATGAACGAGCTGAATCCAACGGCCGTTCGGGAATTGTCAGATCATCTGGCGCCCAACGATCTGGCTACGATTATTTATACGAGTGGTACAACGGGTCGGCCCAAGGGAGTCATGCTTACCCATGAAAACATCAGTTCCAATGCATTGGCATGCCATTATGCGCTGTCGGGATACCTTTCGGGAGTAGACGGCGAAATCGTGCTCTCTTTTCTCCCACTGACTCATGTTTTCGCCAGGACCAATTATTACCTGGCACTCTCGCAAGGCTCGTCCCTTTATTTCACAACGCCGGATAATCTGGTTGAGGATATGCAGGATATTCGTCCTACGATGCTTATTACGGTTCCCCGTGTACTGGAGAAGGTATATGCACGAATTCTGGAGAACACTCATGCGGCCGGTGGCATCAAAGGTCGGATCGCCCGATGGGGATTGTCGCTTGCGCAGCAGACGGGTGGTGGTTCTGATACGCTGAATTCAATACAAAGGCGAATCGCCGATCCGCTCGTCTTCAAGCGTTGGAGAGAAGCGTTCGGCGGCAGGCTCCGGTTTTTGATCAGTGGAGGTGCGGCCCTCAGCAGAGAGATAGCGGATGTCTTCGGTCGGGCCGGCTTGCCGGTTTTGCAGGGATATGGACTCACGGAAACGAGCCCGGTCATCACGTTTAATCGACCCGGGGAGAACAGACCCGGAACGGTTGGGCGAGCTGTTTCAGGTGTTGAAATCCGTCTCGGTGAAGACGGAGAAATATTGACTCGCGGTTCGCATGTAATGGCCGGCTATTTCCAGGATGAAGAGCAGACGCATCGTGTCATGTTGCCCGATGGATGGTTCGCGACGGGAGATGTGGGAGAACTTTCGGATGACGGGTATCTCACGATTACCGATCGAAAAAAAGATCTGTTCAAACTGTCCACCGGCAAATACGTGACGCCACAACCTCTCGAAAACAAAATGGCGGCGTCGCCTCTGATCGAACAGGCTGTTGTGGTGGGTCATGGACATAAATTTGCCTCAGCGCTTCTTTTTCCGGAGCCCGGTGCAATAAAGTCGCTCGCAAGGTCACTAAAAATTGTTGAGGAAACACCAGACAGCCTGTGGATTACCGACGATCGAATAATCACGCGGTTTCGAAATATCGTGGAGCGTGCAAATCAGGGCATGCCCCACTGGTCCACGGTGAAGCGATTCGTAATCATTCAAGAAGAAGTATCGATTGAAAACGGATTATTGACGCCGACGATGAAGATTCGAAGATCTGAAGTTTGCAAACGATACAGCGAGCAGATAGAGAAATTATACAGCGCGGATCACGACTCCATTGTCGTTGAGTCCAGCGGTTGAATCGTGAGGTTTCATCAAAAGCTTGAATCAAAAGCTTGAATCAAAAGATTGAATCAAAAGATTGAATCAGAAAAGGAAACCATAGAAGGCATGGGAAATATCAGTCAGATCGATTGGGAAGTCGCCGCCCGCCATCTGCCGTTTACGCGGATTGCAGTGCTCGGTGCCGGGACCATGGGAAGCCAGATTGCCGCTCATTTTGCCAATGCCGGTGCCAGTGTCCTTTTGCTTGACATTACCGGCGGTGAGGGAAAGGACAGCAATCACATCGTTTCGGGAGCGTTCAAGAAAATGAAAGCGATGAAACCTGATCCGTTATTTACGTCACAGACGGCAGGAACCATTTCTCTTGGCAATTTCGACGACGATTTTTCGAAACTCTCCGGGGTAGACTGGGTGATCGAAGCCGTCATAGAGCGGCTCGATATCAAACGCTCGATCATGGAGCGTCTGGAAATGGTTATCGGAGATGAGACCGTTGTTTCGACGAACACGAGCGGGATCCCGATTGCGACCATCGCGGCGGAACGATCGGAAGAATTCCGTAAACGATTTCTCGGGACACATTTTTTCAATCCGCCCCGATACCTTTCTCTGTTAGAGCTGATTCCAACATCGGAAACGGATCCGGACGTTCTGGCGCGTGTGGCCTCCTTTGCACGCATCCACCTGGGGAAAGGAATTGTAATAGCGAAAGACCGTCCCTACTTCATTGGCAACCGCGTGGGTATTTTCGCGATGTTGGTGGCCATCGAAGAACGGTCAAAACAGGGAATGAGCATTGAAGAAATCGACATGCTCACCGGCCCGCTTGTTGGCCGACCGAAGTCGGGTACATTTCGCACGGCTGATGTGGTCGGTCTTGACGTCATGAAAGCGGTGATTGAAAACCTGTACACCACAATTCCTGACGACGAATCACGCGACGTATTCCGAGTCCCCGAGGAACTTGAAATGCTGGTCTCAGCCGGTGCGCTCGGCGCAAAAACCAAAGCTGGCTATTACAAAAAAGTTGGCCGCGAAATTCAGTCGTTTGACACCTCTTCAAAACAGTACTCACTACCCGATCCACTCCAGTTGCCCGAAATCGATGAAATCAGGAACGCGGGATCACTCGATGCCAGGCTGAAAGCCCTGTACGATTCGGATTCGAGAAGCGGTTCGTTTTTCCGCAACACATTGCACCGGATACTGGGTTATGCGGCACGTCGTATCCCGGAGATCACCGACACACCGTCGAATATCGACCGGGCCATAAGCTGGGGATTCGGCTGGAAAAAAGGTCCGTTTGAAATCTGGGATGTGATCGGTTTTGATCGTGTTCTGTCTGATCTGAGGGATGCCGGTGAGGTACTGCCGGAGTGGATCACGGAGATGGCAAGCAGTGGAGCGTCGGCATTTTATGCCACCGCCGGGATCGGTGATGGCGAGGTTACGCAAAAGAGTATGGGATCGGTACAGGTGTATCAGCCTGCTTTGAAATCTCACGTGAGCGACTCAGCCCCGGCGGATGAAAACGGTTTGTCTTTTTACAAGATGGACCATGGTGGCGTTGCCTGGAGCAACGACAGCGCAAACCTTTACCAGAGCGCGGATGGTGTTGCTGTACTAGAGTTTTGCTCAAAAGCCAATACGATGGGCGCTGCAGTGCTTCTTGCCATTCAGGAGGCGATCGAACTCGTTGAAGCAAACCGGGACCTGAGAGGCCTTGTCATCGCCAACGAGGGTTCGAATTTTTCAGTAGGTGCCAATCTGGGAGAGCTGGCGATGACGCTCGAGGCGGGGCAGTTTGAAGCCGTGTCCTATGCGGTCGCTCGTTTCCAGGATACCATCCAGCGGGTCCGCTATGCAAGGAAGCCTGTTGTTGTGACCGTCCATCAGCGTGTGCTGGGTGGGGCTTGTGAGTTGGTGATGGCGAGCACACACCCCGTGGCGGCGGCCGAAAGTTATATCGGGTTGGTGGAGTCGGGCGTCGGATTGATTCCTGCGGGCACAGGTACCATGCGCCTGGCGGCAATGGCTTCGGATCTTGCACCCAGTGGTTTTCCGAGCGAAGTGCAATCTGCGTTGGCTCCGTACTTCGAGCAGGTGGCGATGGCCCGTGTGGCAACGAGCGCAAGACATGCTCAACAGATGGGATATCTGTCGCGGGCGGCCCCCATTGTCATGCGCGCAGAGCGCCGAATTCATGTAGCACATCGAGAGGTCATTCGACTTTCCGCGCAAGGATATGTACCACCTCCTCAAGACCGGAAAATACGTGTCGGAGGGAAGGACATCGCCGCCGCTTTGAATATGATGGCGTACCAGTTCCTGCAGGGTGGATATATCAGCGAATATGATTTCGAATTGGCCCGGACCATCGCGTATGTGATGACCGGAGGAAATCTGAACGGACAGACACCCGTATCTGAGCAATACATCCTTGATCTGGAACGAGAGGCATTCATGAGGCTGGTCGGAGAAACCAGGACACAGGATAGAATTCGACATCTTTTAGAGCATAATAAACCACTGAGAAACTGATGGATACAAGGCGCGAAGCATTTATCGTCAGTGCAGTTCGCACGGCTGTCGGCAAGGCGAACCGAGGTGCGCTTCGGTACTCCCGGCCCGAACAATATGGCTCGGAGGTTGTCCGACAGGCCATTGCCAGAGCCGGGGATCTGAATCCGGATCTGATTGACGATGTGATCATGGGATGCGCGATGCCCGAGGGTTCGCAGGGCTTGAACCTGGGCCGCGTCATTGCACAGGCCGCAGGTCTGCCGGACAAAGTACCTGGTGCAACGGTAAATCGATTTTGTTCTTCGGGTCTGCAGACCATAGCCATGGCCACACAGGCGATTATTGCCGGCCATGCCGATGTCGTCGTCGCGGGCGGTGTAGAATCCATGAGTCAGGTCCCGATGGCAGGATTTTACTACCAGCCGGATCCGGAACTGTCCAGGACCCGACCCGACGTTTATATATCGATGGGCAACACGGCTGAGAATGTTGCAGAAAAGTATAACGTATCGCGGGAGGACCAGGACGTGTTTGCCCTGAACTCGCACAAGAAGGCTCTCGAAGCGATCGAGTCCGGGCGATTCCGAGATGAAATTACGCCGATACACATCACGGAGAGTATTGTCGATGGCGAATCCCTGAATTCAAAAGAGCGGGTATTCGAAACCGACGAATGGCCCCGGCCAGATTCATCGCTCGAGGCGCTCTCCTCCCTTCGCCCGGTTTTTCGAGCCGGTGGATCGGTGACTGCGGGAAATTCGTCTCCGCTTTCGGACGGGGCTGCGGCGACTGTAGTCATGAGCGGATCCAGGATGAGAGAGCTGGATATTACTCCCATGGCTCGTCTCGTCGGATTCGCTGTGGCAGGTGTGGCACCGGGCATTATGGGTATCGGACCTGTCGAGGCGGTCCCGAAAGTACTCGCTCAAACCGGAATGCAACTCGGCGATATCGACCTGTTTGAGCTGAATGAGGCATTCGCATCTCAGTCTCTGGCGGTCATCCGCGAACTTGGATTGGACCCCGAGCGCGTAAATGTAAACGGGGGAGCCATTGCCCTTGGGCATCCTCTCGGATGTACCGGGGCAAAACTGACGACGACTTTGATGTATGAAATGCGACGACGAGGAGTTCGCTTCGGATTGTGCACGATGTGTATTGGCGGCGGCATGGGTGCGGCAGGCATCATAGAGAACCTGACATGAAAAAGCAGATCCCCAACGAAGAAATTGCTGTTGGAATGTTGAAAAGTTCAATCTGGAGGTAAACTCATGGACTTACCACTTTATCATTTTGCTTCCGGTGCACCAATGTGGGTGGTACCGGCGGCGTTTACACTTGCGATTCTCGTTCTCGGATACGGAGGCGCGGGGATTCGAACATGGGTCGCATTCATTTTTGTCATCCTGTATGCGGTGGGGGCTCCGGTGTGGGCGTGGATCATTCTCTTGACCACAGCCGTGTTGTTTGGCCTCCCGCCCGTACGCCGACAACTCTCCGGCGCAATTATGCGCGTTGTCGAATGGATGAAATTTCTGCCGGAGATTTCGAAGACCGAGCAGGAGGCCATTGATGCCGGGACCGTCTGGATCGAAGGAGAACTGTTTTCCGGCAAACCAGATTTCAAGCGGATCCTGAAAGAAAAATATCCCGGCTTGACAGAAAAAGAACAAGCGTTCATGGACGGACCTGTTCAGGAGTTATGTGATGCGGTAGACGACTGGACGGTTTATCGGGAGAGGAAGCTTCCTGATGAGCTATGGGATTTATTGAAGAAACATCGATTGTTCGGTATGATCATCCCCGAACAGTACGGAGGGCACGGTTTTTCTGCATCGGCCAACAGTGCCGTCGTCGGGAAAATAAGCGCAGCCAACGCCACGCTCGGCATAACGGTCATGGTTCCGAACTCCCTTGGACCGGCAGAACTTCTCATCCATTACGGCACCGATTCCCAGAAGGAATATTACCTGCCACGCCTTGCGCGACACGAGGAAATTCCGGCGTTCGGACTGACCGAACCACTTGCCGGATCCGATGCGGGTGCAATTTCGAGTCGAGGAGAGGTATTCAGGGGTGATGACGGGGAACTTTATTTGCGGTTGAACTGGCAGAAACGTTATATCACGCTGGTTTCCGTAGCAACCGTAATCGGTCTGGCATTTAAACTCTACGATCCGGACAATTTGCTGGGTAAAGGAACGGATCTGGGAATCACCTGTGCGCTTATCAAGACAGATACCCCCGGTGTGGATACGAGCCGCCGGCACGATCCGATGAGCGTTCCCTTTCATAATGGCCCCACGACAGGCAAAGATGTTGTGGTGCGACTCGACGAGGCGATCATCGGAGGGCGAGAAGGAGCCGGTCTCGGATGGACCATGCTCATGGAGTCGCTGGCAGCAGGGCGCGGAATATCGTTGCCGGCCGCAAGTACATACGGTACTAAAATGGTAGCCCGTGTTGCCAGTGCACACGGCGTGGTCCGGCAACAATTCGGTTTGTCAGTGGGTCGTTTTGAGGGAGTGGAGGAAAAAATGGCAGAAATTGCCGGCTATGCCTACATTCTTGAAGCGGCACGACGGTTTACCAATGGTGCACTCGATGAGGGTGCAAAACCAGCCGTTGTCACGGCCATAATGAAATACAACGCCACTGAGCTGTTCCGGAAAGCGATAAATTCCGGTATGGATATTCTGGGCGGCAACGCAATTTCGATGGGGCCGAGGAATGCACTTGCGCTTTCGTATATCAATACGCCGATAGGGATCACGGTAGAGGGTGCGAATATTTTGACCCGTACGTTGATTGTTTTCGGTCAGGGGGCTATTCGGTCTCATCGATTTATTTTGAGTGAGATCAATGCGCTGAAGACAAAGGATGTTCGAATGTTTGACGAGGCTTTCTGGGGTCATATCGGACTGGTTGTACGTAACCTGTTTCGCTCGGTGATCCTTTCGCTGACGCGGGGGCGTTTTTCTCGCTCGCCAATCTCGGGTCCGTCGGCCTCCTATTTCAAAAAAATGGCGTGGGCATCGGCATCGTTTGCCCTGCTTGCTGACGCAGCGCTGTTTTCTCTGGGCGGCGAGTTGAAGCGAAAAGAGAAACTGACAGGACGTTTTGCAGACATTTTTTCGTGGATGTACCTGGGAACTGCCGTGTTACGTCGATTCGAGGCCGATGGGAGAAGACAAGAAGACATTCCGTTTTTACGATGGTCGATGGACTACACATTTGCCAGGATTCAGGAAGGATTCGAAGGCATTTTTGCCAACCTCCGTATTCCGGGTCTTACATGGATTATTAAAGGCCCGCTGGCTCTGTGGTCACGTGTAAATCGTTTCAGTGCAGGACCATCTGACGAAATCGGACATAAGGTTTCCGTAGCCATTCAGGTTCCCGGTGAACAGCGTGATCGAATTACGGAAGGGATTTATTTGCCCGCGTCGACCGATCGCCCGATTGGTCGCCTGGATCGTGCGATGCTTGCTTGTGTCGCATCAGACCCCGTTATCACGTCGCTGAGAAAGGCAGCCAGGGCTGGAAAAATAAGTCGTGGTTCTGTCCAGTCCATGATCCGTGAAGCATTGGCTGTCTCTCTTATTTCGGACGAAGAAGCCGAGGCGGCCATGGAAGCCGACGATCTCAGAAATGACGCCATTCAGGTCGACGATTTTTCTTTTGATGAATATACAGGACAGTTGAACTTTTCGAAACACGAACGGGAGGTTGCGCATACAACCGATTTGAAATAAAATCTGATAAGAACGCAGATTCATTCTATGGCTACTGATGCAATGAACGAAAGCTGGAGGAGAGTTCTGACTCAAATCCAGGCTACGTGGACCGAGCAGGACTTCCAGGATTCCGACTTGAAAAAAGGTAGAGGAGACCTGAAAAAAATTGTTGATTTGATTCATGAGGCGACGGGCGATCCCAAAGCCGATATCAAGCAGAAGATCATCTCTTTTCTATAGCGGCAGTTGAATGTCGGACCGATCACAGACAGGTCCGGCAAGACGACGTGTGCGTCTTCCATTCACCTTGAGTCAACGTTGAGATAGATGGCCCGTAAAAAGACTTTTGGACGTGTGTTCAAGAGCGATGACACTCGCTTTCAGGAACGTCGTGATGTGTATCGGTCTCTTCTTACGATTCTGGATGAGAAAGCCGAGATTATTGCGACAGGAGGAGGGGTGTCGAGGCAGAAGCGCGAACATGATCGTGGCAAACTGCTGGCCCGAGAGCGAATCGAGCTGTTGGTTGATCGTGACTCACCGTTTCTCGAGCTCTCGACTCTCG
>JACZYD010000019.1 GCA_022571255.1 Bacteroidota bacterium | reverse complement strand
CAGCCACCAGGTCGGTTCCATGTGCGAGCGGCCGGGTGTCCCACCGACGCCACGATTAGACCTGCAACTGTGAGGGGTTGTAATTCCGCTCTCAGACATGAGGCCGAGTCTGGAGAAGTTGATTGCCGGAGATAAACGAAAATCCAGAAAGAGATCCAGCGATTCTGCGAGATATTCCTGGGCTTGACTTTTCTCCGGGCGGACGAGGCCCAGCAGAGACATGACAAACAGAATCTGCACAGTGTGAAGGGAAAATCTCATCGGCATTGTGGCAATCTCATCGGCATTATGGCAATCTCATCGGCATTACGGCAATTGAAACCCGTATTAAACAGGAAAACCCGGCCTTACGGGGCCGGGCTCCTGGTCGAGGACAAACCACAAGGTGACGGCTGAGACGCAGCGTGTCACCTGTCCGTGATATCGACGAAGAGAACAGTCCCTTAAATCTCACCACAATAATAAATCCACTTAAAAAGTACTTCTTCGATGAACTTCGCGGCGAACATGACAGGTCTTGCAGACCGCCGATACGGGTCGCCTTCGGATAGTTGCATTTTGAATTGATTCGAACGCAGACATGGATTATTCGGCAACGATCAAAACCTGCCTGCCCCGTTCCGCGTATGCAGCTTGAATAAATTAAAATACGCCCCGGAGAATCCGAACATCGAATACACAGTGGCTTTGAAAAAACAGATCCTCACCAGAATTCTGAATCAATTTCCATCTGGGCAACCCGTATCGGCAGACGACCTCTCAAAGGCTGATATACCTCCGGCACTCAGGCACTTCCTCTATCAGGCTCTTTCTCGTCGGGTGAGACAGGAACTGAAGCACATTCACTCCCCGAAATCCGACTGGATCGATTCGACCTCAAAGCTTTATGGCGACGCATATACAGGTCTGAAAGAAGTGTTGAGTGATCTGGGGCAATTTCCCGCCGATGACGTTGAATTGTATTTTGGAAGGGCCGTTGAATTCGTTGTCGATTATCTGTATTTCCCGGTTGATACACTCATCGACTTTTTATTTATTCGAGATGCCGACATGTCGAGAGCCGCAGACATCGAGCGGCGCCTGGTCTATTTCACAGTCTATCCTCACCTTATAACCGAGGTGAATGACGTGGTCGCCGATGCCTCAGCAGACCGCATGGGCAGTGCCACCTCCGAAATCAGTCGAGTGGTCCTTCGCGAGCGACTCACAGCCTGTGACCGTTCAGCAGGATCCTGTTTTTCAGCCGGTGACTGGATGGATACGCTGAAGCCTCTTTGCAAGCTCTATTCTTTTGGCGCGGGATTGCCGGGGCAATTTCCTCTCGATTTACCGGTGCGATTTATCGAAGAGCGAGGTCTTCTTGAACTGGCTGACTCTCTTCGCCGGTGCGAAGCCGTTGAGGGTGAAATGATACATATCGAGACATTGGTTCGGCTTCTTCAGGATGCATTTCGACCTCCGCCTCCGTCCGTCCCGGTCGACAAATCACAAGAGGTGAATTCTGCCAGTGAAGCGGGTCCAGATTTGCCTCTCTGGAAACAATACACTGAAGAAGCTGCTCACGTGACTGCCACGACCATTACCGCTGATCCATCCGACAGCCGGCCATTGTGGAAAACGTATGCAACACCGGAAAGTGAACCCTCCGCACCGCAGAATGAACCCTCCGCACCGCAGAATGAACCCTCCGCACCGCAGAATGAACCCTCCGTGCCGCAGAATGAACCCTCCGTGCCGGAGAACCCCACTCTGGTTGAAGGATTAGAGGCACGGGTACTTGGAGAAGCCAGAAATTTGCGAAGTCGTTTTATCAGTGACTTGTTCAGCGGCAATACCGATGCGTATGAATCCGTAATTGAATTACTTTCTCGCAGCAATGGATGGGATAAAGCAGCGAAAATTCTGAAAACAGAGGTCTTTGTCAAGTACCGTGTAGATATATACAGCGAGTCGGCCATCGCCTTTACCAACGCAGTAGAAGATCATATCAAGCAATTCAATACTAATTAGGCTCAAGATTGGATCTACATTCAAGGCGGCAGGAAGCTCGAAAAGGTGGTGGTGAAGAACGCCAGGCGAAGCAACACGCCAAAGGAAAACTGTCTGCGCGTGAAAGAATCGAAATCCTTGTCGACGACGACTCTTTTCAGGAGCTGGGCATGTTCGTTCGCCATCAGGCTACGTCTTTTGGCCTTGAGAAAAACAGGCCATATGGCGACGGTGTAATTACAGGATATGGTGCCATACATGGTCGCCTGGTCTATGTTTTCAGCCAGGACTTTACCGTTTTCGGGGGTTCTCTTGGCCAGGCGCATGCCCGAAAAATCGTCAACATCATGGATCTGGCGATGCAGAATGGAGCCCCCTTGATTGGACTTAACGATTCTGGAGGTGCCCGCATCCAGGAGGGTGTCGTTTCACTTGGAGGCTATGCAGACATATTTCTCCGAAACACCCTGGCCTCGGGTGTTATTCCACAAATTTCGGCCGTAATGGGTCCGTGTGCAGGAGGTGCCGTGTACAGCCCCGCTATCACTGATTTTATTTTCATGGTCAGGAATACGAGCCATATGTTCGTAACCGGTCCTAATGTGGTCAAAACGGTCACGCACGAGGATGTTACACTCGAGGAATTGGGCGGGGCGGAAACGCACGCTTCCCGTAGCGGCGTCGCACACATGGCATGCAACGGCGACGCGGAATGTCTGATGAAAATCCGGGAACTGTTGAATTACCTCCCACAGAATTGCGAAGAACCGGCGACGGATATTGCAACCGCGGAAGCACCGGAAAACGCCTCAGCCGTGCTTGACGAAATTATCCCGGATAATCCGAACAAGCCGTACCCCATGCATTCACTGATCGAACAGATTATCGACGGGGGCGATTTCTTCGAAATACATGAAGAGTTTGCTGCCAATATGATCGTCGGATTCGCTCGCCTCGGCGGTCAGTCGATCGGAATTGTGGCAAACAATCCTGAAGTGCTTGCAGGCGTTCTCGATATAGATACTTCAATAAAAGGTGCCCGATTCGTCCGATTCTGTGACGCATTCAACATCCCGCTTGTCGTTTTTGAAGATGTACCCGGTTTTATGCCTGGCACAGAGCAGGAGTGGAACGGTATTATCAGGAACGGCGCCAAGCTGCTATATGCATTTTGCGAGGCAACAGTACCAAAAATAACGGTAATTACGCGAAAAGCTTACGGCGGAGCATACGACGTCATGAATTCGAAGCACATACGGGGCGATCTGAATTTTGCCTGGCCAAAAGCCGAAATTGCAGTCATGGGACCCCAGGGAGCCGTGGAAATCATATTCAAACGGCAAATTAAGGAGGCTGAGAATCCGGACGATTTAAAAGATGAATTCATCAGCGAATACCGTGATAACCTTGCGAATCCGTACGTAGCTGCCGAATACGGTTATATAGATGACGTTATTGAGCCGCATGAAACGCGAGACAAGCTGATTGCCGGCTTGTCGATGTTACGAAACAAGGTGGCTCGCAATCCGCACAAGAAACACGGCAATATTCCTCTCTGACCGTACACGCCTGCATTTTTTTTGCCATCAGCACCTCAACAGATCGTGAATCGATATTTCTCAGGAATCACCGTGATCAGTGCACTTTTTTACGCTGCTCTTTTGATTTCTCCAGCTTCTGCGCGCCAGATCCAGTCTGATGTGCCCCGGCGTATGGATGCAAGACCACCGGCCTCACTGACAGAACTGAGCAGCTTGTACAGTGAGATAGAAAATCCTGATTCGCTGAATGAAGCTCAACTCCTGTCGAGACTCGCTGCGCTGTACAGCCTGCAAGCAGAGCTGCTTCAGGCTCGCTCCGAAAATGACCAGGAAGCCGTGGATCTGATTCTTGCAGAATCAATGGCAGGTCTGGGCCGATTGATACAACACGATTATCTGAGAAACGAGGTGCGCGTACAGGCTGCCTACCGCGTGCTCGTGGCAGAACATGAATTCACGTACGGACCGTCCGACAGTATGCTTGTGGCCTTTGGTGATATTTACAGTTTCCGCGAAGATGTATTTGCTGCACTGGAATCGGTTCGTGATCCGTTGCTTGAGGATGTCATGTCCAGGCAGTTTCAACCGATCGAGACTACGGTTCCAGTACCGATGAATCGGCTGGTGGAGAGCAGTATCGGATTTCTTCTCCGGAACCCCGACAAACATCTGAACCGCTGGCTCAGTCGTGGAGACACGTATTTGCCGATGATTGAGAAGATTTTTGCAGAAGTCGGAATCCCTGATGAACTCAAATACCTGGCCATGATTGAATCAGGATTGAACCCGCGCGCACGAAGCTGGGCCCGGGCCGTAGGCATGTGGCAGTTCATTGCCGCCACGGGGCGGCATTACGGACTGGAGATAAATTCGTGGGTCGACGAGAGAATGGATCCGGAAAAGTCTACTCGCGCAGCGGCCCGGCATTTAAAAGATCTTTATACCCGGTACGGCGACTGGCATATTGCAATGGCCGGATACAACTGCAGTCCGCGGTGTATCAAACGGGCTATCAGCCGCGCAAAAAACAACGGACACAGCGATCCCGATTACTGGGATATGTACCCGTACTTGCCCCGGGAAACGCGGGGGTACATCCCGATGTTTATTGCTGCGGCGCTCGTCGCATCGAACCCGGAGGCATTTGACGTGCCTCCCGTGCAACCCGGGCCCTCGTACGAATACCACCAGGTCCCCGTTCAGGGAATGCTCTCTCTGGCGAAACTGGCTGATATGGCATCCACCGACCAGGCCACTCTGAAAGCGCTGAATCCCAATCTCAGACGGGGATCGCTGCCTCCGTCGACCGGCGTGTTTTACCTTCGAATCCCGGTAGGCTCGTACGATTCATTTGTGGCCAGGTACGACGCTCTGCCTGAATCTGCCAAAAAACCATCAGGCGAATACATTGTCAGGTCGGGAGATACGCTCGGTAAAATCGGTCGTGACTATGGCGTAAGTGTTTCCAAACTCATGCAGAGAAACGGCCTGAAAACAACCCGGATTCGCACGGGTCAGCGGCTTGTTGTACCCGTTTCGGATTATTCCAACTCGCTTCCGGACCCGGCTCTTGCAAGTTCAAACGGTGCAGTCATCGAGTACGGCCGACGTTCGCAGCGTCCAATCGTTTCCAAAAAAGCAATCCCGCCGATTGCGTCGGGCGGAAATATCGTGTTTGCAAGTTCAAGACAACCATCCGGACCGAGCGCGGCGACACGTACCGATACGGGTGGAAAACCTCGTATCATTTACACCGTTCGAAGCGGTGACACACTGGGCCGCATTGCATCTCGTTACAAAGTGACTGTCGCCCAACTCCAGAACTGGAATAATATTTCCGGGAGCCGGATTCACGTCAACGATCGTCTGACTGTGTATTCAGACCAGAATGTCAGTAAGACCGGATCTGGGCAATCCACAATCACCTACAGAGTGACTTCCGGCGACACACTCGGCAAAATCGCGTCCAGACATCGTGTCACCGTCAATCAGTTGCGCCAGTGGAACGGAATCAGTGGATCGAAAATTCGGATCGGGCAGCGCCTTGTGATCTATACACAAAGTGGGCGTCCATCCCTGACTCATACCGTACGATCGGGGGACACGCTCATCCGTATCGCCGGCAAATATGCCGTCACGGTCGCCGACATCAAGTCGTGGAACAACCTTCGGGGCAATACCATCCGGGTCGGACAACAACTGACTGTATTCCGGTAAACGGCGTCACGAGCCGAGCCGAACAGGCCTTTGGGTACGCAGTAACCGGACTGGACCTGGAATTACAATTCTCTGCCAGCATACAATAATGTATGGCTCTGTACCGTTTTATTACCGAATTCAAAGGATAGAATAAATACATGCCGCTTCAGGAGCGCTTGTCGGACCAGATCAGTCGGATTGACCCGGCAGACGAGGTACTGGTATTACAGTACGTCGAACACGGCGACGACCGCGCGTTCCGGACTCTTGTAGAACGCCATCAGGAGCGCGTATTTGGATTTATTTTCGGTATGGTCAGGGACCGGGATGTCGCCAATGATTTATTTCAGGACACATACATTCGAATTATCGCTGCGCTGCAGAAGCAGCGAGGTTCCTATTCCCAACAGGATCGCTGGCTCGGATGGGTACTGCGGATCGCCAGAAATGCTACCCTGGACTATCTCCGGACAAGAAAACGATGGCAGGATGTCTCTTCTCTTTCGGATGCCGAAGACGACTGCTCGTACTGGGACAGATTACCCGATGAACAACCTCCGGTGGATGCATCGATCCACCGATCAGAACAATCAGATTTTTTATGGTCCTGTATCGATACGCTCGCGCATGACCAGCGTGAAGTGCTCTTGCTCCGACATGAATCAGAACTCACTTTTCGCGAAATCGCAGATCTCACCGGATGCTCGATCAACACTGCTCTCGGGAGAATGCGATACGCCCTGCTGAACCTCAGACGCACGATGAATGCGTCTACCCGTACCGATTTGACCAAAGTCAATTAAGTGATATGAACGATAAAAAAAATATTCTACTCCATCTTTACGGTGACCCGGACGCTGACGGAAACCTCAGATCTTCCCTGAAGAGCGAAGAACTCCGGCGTGAACATCAGGCGCTCAGTGAAGCCCGATTCAAACTGGACTTTCTTTCTGCTCAGAAACCTGACCCGGCAACCATAGATTCGATAATGAATGAAGCTCGGCTGGCCAGAAGGCTGGCCCGACCCGGGGACCGCCGGGATCGAGTGCCGATGTGGCGTTCACGCACCTTGCGCCGTGTGCTGATTCCTGTACTTTCCATTGCCGCGGCGGTTGTATTTGCTGTCAACATCAGCCTTTTTTCTGCAGAACCGGTAGAAAAGAGCGTTCTTGATTCGTCCATTGCAAGAGCCGACGAAGTGATCACGCGGGCCGAATCACTGCTGAAACCGACACCAATGCCACTCGGCGTTGCAGAACAACTTGTCTCTTTCAGTACCGACCCCGAACTCGCATGGGATGACTCACGGGACGTACGCAAGCTGTACCGACGAATCGAGTCTCTTTTACCGGCAAACGTGCTGGACTGGGATGACCGGGCCATGCCACTCGAACTTATTCAAAATCAGACGGTCGCGGGTAAAACAGTCCAGCGCGCCTCTGCTCCGAGGAGATAAGCGGACCCGGAATTTAAACGACAGAAACAGATGAAACG
Source organism: Bacteroidota bacterium (assembly GCA_022571255.1). GTDB lineage: Bacteria > Bacteroidota > Rhodothermia > Rhodothermales > UBA10348 > N075bin62. Next base: position 28,045 of record JACZYD010000019.1, on the reverse strand, counting down.
ATTGATAATAAACCTCATGTTGCTCGGACTTGTACTTATACCTGCCCGCGATGCGACCGCTCAGGAAAGCAGGGGAATGCATCACGTCATTACGATTGAACCCGGACGGGTGTTGATTGACGGCAAGGAGGTCGCCGATAATGATCTGCCAGACTCCTTTGACCTTTCAAATATCACGACGACCCTCAATCTGACAGGCCATTCGATCATCGAGTTGAATGGAATCATGTTTCAGCTTCAGGACGGTAAAATCGTCGAGGCAGGTGGCGGGAAAAAAAGTTTCTACGATGTAATGGTGTACTTCACCAGTACCAGTGCGCCCGAGCAGTCCGTACGCATTTTGAGCCCACGATCGACCTATTCAAGACGTATCGTCTCCGGCGACGGCCCCTATGATGTGCTCATGAAAAATTATGTCGGCAAGCTGAAAGAAAAGGCGGTTGAATTTGAAAAAATTCATTCGAAGATGAGTATGAATACGCAGAACATCGAGGATAATCTCCTTCTGGCAGAACAACTTCGCATGGAAGCAGAAAATACGGCGCGAATCGCAGGTGATTTTCCCCGTGTAGAATACGAAGGGTATTTGCGCAGTATAAATGAGAAGGATTCGATGCTTTACAATCGGCTTGTCGAGGAGAACATCCTGGAGATGAAAACACATGCGCTCGCCATGCAGGCGCGTTCTGCGACAGAGCCCGTCGAGAGGAAAAAATTTGCAGGAGAGCTCCGTATTCAGCTCGAAGAGATTTTTGAATTGAAACAACAGAATCGGGAAGACGAAATCAATCAGTTGTCCGTGCGACTTCAGGACCTTACCGGGTTGATGGACAAAAGAGCAACTCTCAGAGATCGCATTATTGAAAGCCGCTTGAAAGAATTACTGGGCGAGCTCGACTGGTAACGCGCCGCAAATCACTTTTCAACAAGGATCGAATCATGAACAATCGAAGTACAAATCACCTTTTTCAGTCTGCCGCCTTCGGCTTGGTCGCCATATTTCTGATGGCTTTCACGCTGGTGTCTTCAAGCACAGCGCAGGAGAACGCTGTCAACAAGATCGAAGTCAAAGACGGGAAAGTGTATGTCAACGGGGAAATGGTTAAAGAACTTGAAGACGCCAACCGTCCCCTTCTCCTCATCAATGGAAACGACGAAGCAGGTCACAAAATGTCCTTCTTCTCCAACGAGCACGATTCAGGAAACATGTTTGCATTCCGGGGTGTCGGCAGACATGGTAACACTTTCGAATTCGACGGAATGCGCAATTTCGACGTTGCTTCCAATATATTCCGGGTTGCGGACAACCTCATGTGGCCGTCGGCCGCACCGAACAACTTATACTATTCCAGTCGCGGTGAAACGGACGAAATCCGCCAGTTGGAGATGAAGTCACATGAGCTGGCTCGTTCTTATCGAAGTGCCACGGAAACCGAGCGCGCCAGCCTTGCAGATGACCTGAGACGAATTCTCGAAAAGATTTTCGACCTGAAAGAAAAGTCGATGAACGAACGTCTGGAGAGAATGACAAAAGAACTTGGCCAGCTGACACTGCGTGTGGAAGAAAGGCATCTGAGCAGGGAGGACATCGTGTCGCGCCGGAATAGGGAACTCATAGGCGAAAAAGATGCCCTTGCGTGGTAATCTCCGGTGCGATGATGTGTTTGTCTTGATTTATTACTGAAATGGTAACACGTGACCCCCGGCGCAACACTGCGCCGGGGGTTTTGCTTTATCACGACTTTCCGATTGCCGATACCATCAGTATGTGTCGAATCACCAATCCCATATCGGATACAGGTCGAAAAGAGGTATGAACATCGCGTTTCTGACCCTCCTGCTTTTATTCTCACCCTTTTCTCCCGCCCCGCCCGCGCACGCTGCACGACACGCAGGCGCTGGCCGCGTTGTGGAATCAAGGACACGATTTTCCGTCCGCGACCGGTCGGTCATTACCCGTCTCAGTATGGACTTTCGTTCTGGCGAAAACACCTGCACAATACGCATTCACACGGCTGGTGGTCAACCGCTGTTCAGCGAACCGACCCCCAGGGGTACGATGGAAACGACTCTCATTTTTTACGATTCTGCATTCTCTGAGGGTTTTTCCCAGGCAGACGCTGCCGGCCCCGTAATGGCATACAATATCGGTGTCATGGAAGGTGACATCGTCCTGCGGGTAAGTTTTATCTCAGAATCCGTCGTGACGTACATATTCCGTGACAGTACCAGCAACGATATTTTGATCCGGTTCACCGAGACCTCTGTCGAGCCGGTCGTCCCGCAGAGTCCCGGATTTGTGAGATCGTCCACGGATGACTCATTTAAAGCTTCATCGGGAACGATTCCTCCAACTCCGACGGATTCCGGAGTAGCCAAACCCGTCCTCTCGTTCCGGGAGGCACTGCTTTCGGCAACCCGCCAATTGTCCCGGAACAAGGACTCTCAAAGCACCGGATTCAACACCGCCACGTCCCGGAACAAGGGCTCTCAAAGCACCGGGTTCAACACCAACACGTCACAACAGGCCGTGTCAAAGCCTACAAAATCCTTGAAGTCGGCCGAAAGATGGCATCTCGATACGATTGTTCTGGATGCTGGACACGGTGGATGGGACGAAGGTGCCGTAAGTCGCGCCGGCCTCAAGGAAAAAGACCTGTCGTTGTCGCTGGCCAAAATACTGGGAAGAATGGTCGAAAAGGAACTGGGAATACATGTGGAGTATACGCGGACCTCAGACGTGTTTATTCCTCTCGCAGAGCGTGGACGGATCGCCAACAGTTCCGGGGGAAAATTATTCATCTCAATCCACGCCAATCAATCCAGAGCAAGGAGCGCACGAGGAACCGAAACATACTTTCTCGGAATTCATCGAAGTGATTCTGCCCGCGTCGTGATGGAACGAGAGAATAAAGTTGTCGAATTCGAAAATGACGCTGACACGTATCTGCTGATGAATGCAGACAAGCTGGTAACAAAGCGGCTGACGCAGAGTGCTTATTTGAAGCAAAGCGAGAAACTGGCTGCGTTGATTCAGACACAGTTCACCGACCACGCTGGCCGTAAAAATCGGGGTGTTAAACAGGCAGGTTTTTACGTCTTGTTCGGTGCCTCCATGCCGTCCGTTCTCGTGGAACTCGGATTTCTTTCTAATAATCGAGAAGCGGATTACCTGCGAACTCGTGAAGGGCAGGTTCAAATGGCGAGAGCGATCTTTCAGGCGATTTCCCTGTTCAAAGATGATTACGAAAAACCCCTGAACGTGACTGAACTCTGATCCATGATCACACGCCTTGCACGGGCGGTGCGCACCATTCCTGATTTCCCTGACAAGGGTATTCAGTTCAAAGATATTACGCCTATCCTCTCAGATCCGATACTCCTCCGAATTGCCGTCAATGCACTGACCGATCCGTTTCGAGACAGCGGAATTACGCGCGTCGTGGGTATTGAGGCACGAGGATTTATTCTCGGAGCCATGATTGCCGACGAGTTGGCGGCGGGGTTTATTCCGATCCGAAAAGCGGGGAAGCTGCCGTTTCGGACGTTAAGCGAAACGTATGATCTGGAATACGGCTCGGATCACATCGAAATTCACGAAGATGCGATTTTACCCGGAGAGCGGGTTCTCATACACGACGACTTGATTGCGACCGGTGGAACGGCTGCCGCCACGGCCCGCCTCGTAAGACGCCTCGGCGGCAAAATCGCGGGGTTCTCCTTTCTTATCGAACTGGACGACCTTGACGGCCGGTCACGACTGGAAACTGACATTACAATCATTTCCGTATTGCACTTCTGACCGGTGAAGAATTCGAATCGCATCTTGATTCTGTTACTCATGACCGGTCTGTTTTCTCTGTCTGGATGCGATACGAATTCCATGGACGACCGGATTATTCTGACTTTTACATTCTCAGCAGATCGTAGCGGCGACCCGATTCGGTTTTCTTTTTCTTCCGACGACGTTCAAAGCGGAGAGCTCAGAACCATTTCCTGCAACTGTTTGCTTGACATTGGGCCCTTCCTGTCGTCGCGCAGCTTCAGCAAGGCAGAATTGTTGGAGGCCCGCGTAACGTCGGTTCGGTTGAAGTCTTTTTTTCCGATCGGCCAGCAACTCGATTTTCTCCATGAAGTAGAACTGGTTCTGGACGAAAACGGAACCGGAGCCGTAACCGTCGCCGAAGACGACACCTTCCCATCATCCCGGGAAATCGCTCTTTCCGTCTTTCAGGGAAGATCGATCTCTGCACTGCTCGTTCGACCTCAGTTTTCGGTCGATCTCAGGATTGACCCGTCCAATGTGACACCTGATACCCAATATGAATTGGGTATTGACATGACAATCGAACTCGAATTGGAAGGGTTCTGAGCTGCAGATTCAGAGTCCTGTGCGTCTCAACGAACCGCGACACAGGAAATTTCCACCCTGGCGCCACGCGGCAGAGCTGCAACACCGACCGCCTCACGGGCCGGCGAATTTTCGTCGAAGTACCTGGCATAAACCTCGTTTACCAGGCCGTAGTCATTGATATCAACCAGATAAACGCGGCATTGAACCACGTGCTGAAGGCCCATCTCGGCCTCGGCAAGAACGGCTGCAAGATTCTCAATCACGCGCTCGGTCTCCGCCTCGACACTGTCAGACAAAAGATGCCCGGTATCCGGATCTATCGCGATCTGCCCCGAACAATACAACGTATCGCCCACAAGAATCGCCTGGCTGTACGGCCCGATTGCAGCAGGAGCCCTTCGCGACTTCACACGCGAACGCTCCACCGAAACCTCTTTCCTATCCATCAGATCTTACTCGCTGGTATTATATATTGCGGCTTATTGAAATCAATAGGAAAGGTCATAACGAAATCGGCGCTTCACAAGCGAATATTACTCAAAGAAAAAGGTAACAGGAATATGGATCTGGGTTTGACAAAGGCCACAGCGTTTATTGCCGGGGCCAGCAGTGGCCTGGGAAAAGCCGTTGCGCGGGAATTATTGCGCGAGGGTGCGCGGGTGGCAATTTGTTCTCGAAGCAAAAAGCGAATTTTCGCCGCTGCGGAGCAACTGAAAAAAGACGTCCCCGAAGCAGACACCATATTGCCTGTTGTGTGTGATGTGACGGATGAAGCTCAGATCGAGTCCGCGCTGGATCAGACGGTCGATGCTTTCGGTGGCTTGAATCTTCTGGTGTCCAACGCAGGAGGCCCGGCAACGGGCATGATCGGCGATCACTCCGCCACAGACTGGCGGGCAGCTCTCGAGTTGAACCTGATGAGTACAATCAATTTATGCCGCCACGCGCTGCCCTACCTCAGAAAGGCGGTGGCTTCACCGTCTGGACTTGCCCGCATTCTTATGATCTCTTCCCTGTCAGCCAAACAACCTGTCCCTGGGCTCTATCTCTCCAATGTATCACGTGCAGGAGTCCAGGGATTTGCAAAAAGCCTGTCTGAAGAGCTCGGACCGGAGGGCATCACTGTCAATACCATACTTCCGGGTTACACACTGACGGATCGCCTCGCGCACCTGTCCGAATCACTGAATGAACAAACCGGTAAATCCATAGAAGAAATTGAGGCAGGCTGGTCGAGCAGCAGTGCGTTGAAACGTATTGGAACGGAGGACGAATTTGCCGCCGCCGCTGTATTCTTGCTCAGCCGACGCGCCAGTTTTATTACCGGAGTTGCACTTACCGTTGATGGTGGTGCGGTAAAATCCCTTTTGTAAAACGTGAATAATGAGATCAGTTCTTATTGCCTTCATTCGCCGGGTCCCGCTTCTGTTACCGGCTTTTTTATTCGGATTGGTCGAAGAAGGCTCGGCGCAAATCCAGAAGACGACTGAAGCACCGTACCTGATCGTACTGGGAACCTCGCAGGATGCGGGAACGCCCCAGGCCGGCAGTCACGAGCATCCGGCCTGGAAGGACCCGTCTAAACGTAAACTTGCTACCAGTCTGGGCTTGGTAGATCCCAATACCGGCAAGACGTGGATGTTTGAAGCTACACCAGACTTCAGACAGCAGTGGTATGATCTGGATTCGGCGGCCGGAAACATGGCGCGGGACAATGCTTCTCCCGGGACCACCACCCGACGGGCCGTACCGGATGGCATTTTCCTGACCCATGCACACATAGGTCATTACACGGGCTTGATGTTTCTTGGCCAGGAATCGATGGGCACCACTGGTGTCACCGTATATGCCATGGAAAGAATGGCCGACTTTCTGGCTCTCAACGGTCCGTGGGATCAACTGGTCCGTCTCAACAACATTTCGATTCGTAAACTGAGACCGAGTGTACCCATCAGACTTTCAGACGATCTCCGGGTCATACCCTTTCTGGTTCCACACCGACAGGAGTATTCCGAAGTGGCAGGATATCGAATCGAGGGACCCAGTCGTACTGCGCTCTTTATTCCGGACATTGACAGCTGGGATGACTGGGACCGGATGGGTCACCGAATTGAGGCGATCCTTGAAACAGTAGCTGTCGCTTATCTGGATGGTACTTTTTTCGCAGAGGGTGAAATTCCCGGCCGGGATATGAGTTCGTTTCCCCACCCTCTCATCACCGTTACGATGGATCGGCTGTCTGCACTTTCTTCGGCTCAGCGCTCTAAAATCAGATTCATCCACCTGAATCACACAAACCCGGCATCGGACGCGGAATCGGCCGAAGCGGCAATGATTCGCGAAAATGGCTTCGGAGTGGCTTCCGCGCTTGAAGTTTTTGGTTTATAACCCACCTCATTTTCCTGTATCGTTTTGGAAAACTGACAGTTACAGATATTATTCAGACGGAAATAACGGGTGACCACAGACTGGAATACACTTCTTGAAACGCCCTCGCAGAGCGTACCCGCATTTTCTGAACCCCGCAGACACCCCTGAAAGCCTCTGGCGCTGCAAGTGATAGAGACTTAATGATCCGCCAGCGTCCTGAGATACAGATATATCGCTTCAACGTCCTGGTCCGTCATCTGGCCGAGCGATGGCCATGGCATATACACGGGATCCAATCGTCTGCCATCAGGAGTTGAGCCCAATCGAACCGCTGCCGTAAAGGATTCCAGACTTCCTGCCGCATAGGGGAGCAGGCCCGGGGCAAACGGACTGGAAGGATCAGGGGGTTGTGCGCCCGACAGGTCAGCGCCGTGGCAGGCGGCGCAATAAGTACCCGATCTGTATTTTCCATATTCGGAGGCAGGTCCACGCTCCGGCATACTCATTCTTGGTTCTTCCGGCACCAGAGAAGCCGGAGATCCAAAATTCTCATCGATGCCTGCAATCATCCGACCCATCAATTTAATTACGGTAGTCGGAAGCTCGTTGTCAACGGGCGCAAGAGTCTTTATGTATGCGATCATATCTCCGACGTCTTCGTCGCTGAGCGCGTAATAAACGTCTGAGGGCATGATCATAATCCCCTGACCATCGGGGTTTACACCATGACGAATTGCGCGAAGCCAGTCCCCATCCGTATACGAATTCCCGATCCCACCAGCGCCCCCGGTCAGATTCGTGGCCGACACTCGAAACGGCGGAGCATCCATCAGCAGGTCTCCTTCCAGAACGGTTCCATGGCACGTCGCACAAGCGTGAATCGCAGTCAGATATTCGCCGTTTGCAATCGAGAGAGAGTCTCCCGGAATGAAAGCGTCGTCGTAATCAAGAGAGTACGGCTCAGACAACCTGCTCCCTCCTTTCCAGTTGAGATACCCTCCCAGAAGCACGAGAAGTACTATTATCACTCCTGCGATACGGAGAATAAGAAGAATGACTTTTTTCATTTCAGTACTGGTCAGGTTCAGGACAGACGTGCGTTGAAGGTAAGGCCATCGTATCCCAGGTTCATGCATTCCGGAAGCTGTGCGTCCTCTTCCTCATGTAGAATGGAATGCGCCATATGTACAAAATACGTCTGTTTCGCGCCAATTTTTCCGGCTATCTCTACCGCATCGTGCAGTGTCAAATGTTTCGTGTGAGGTTCATGCCGAAGCCCGTCAAGTACCAGCACATCCAGATCATCAAGCAAACGAAAACTTGATTCAGGAATAGAACTTGTATCGGTCAGGTAGGCGAAGTGACCAATTCGATATCCGAAAATGGAAAGATTACCATGTCTGACCGGAACCGGCGTGATACGAATTGAACCTGTTCCAGTTGTGCGGTCGACAACTTCGAAGGGCTTCGCAACGGAAATCAGATCGAGATTCGCCACTCCCGGGTAGTCGCGATCCTTGAAAATGTAAGAAAACATTTTCTCCAGAACCCCGGCAGTGTGCGCATCGGTATAACACGGAATCGCGGTTCTGTTATTGAACAGATACGGACGTAAATCGTCAAGACCCACCACATGATCGAAGTGATGGTGCGTGATCAGGACGGCATCTATCCTGGTGACAGGTGTTCGCAGAGCCTGATAGCGAAAATCCGGTCCGGCATCAATCAGGATGTTGACGTCAGGCGTCTGAACGTAACAGGAGCATCGAAGCCTGGAGTTTCGTGGGTCCGATGAAGTACACACACGGCAGGCGCAGCCGATAACGGGAATGCCCGTTGACGTACCCGTCCCCAAGAGCGTAACGCGCACAGAACGATCATTCATCCCCGTCTTCAGTTTCAAGATCCATATCTACGCTTTTACTCCATGCATCTTCGAGAGCACGACGTACAGCAGGTCTGAGAAAAACAGTGTCTACCGGAAGGTCTTTCAGTGCAATAGAGAGCACGCTGAGATGGACCTCGGGTGGATGACTGCGATTGAGCATTAAAATTTCCTCGTCATCCCGGATGCAATATCCACCGCGAAAATTCCCTCTCTCACGTCTGACAACAACGCCCAGTTGCTGTATCGCTTCTTCGAGTTCCCTGATGATATCGGTTGTCTTCATTACACGCGAACGTCCATGGCGATCGTCCGGTTCAGAAAACAGGACTCGTTGCTATGAAACTCAATTTCCTTTGTTGGATCTGAGATCGATGTTGTATACGTGTCCTTTCTGGCTCTCTTTTTCAGAAGACTCTGAACCGGGCGTCTCCTCTGTTATTCTGGCCACCGGCTTTTGAACCTGTACATTTTTTTCGGAGCCTTCGTTTGCCTGGTTCCGGGTACCCCCGGATCGACTTGAATCTGTCCTCTCCTCAGAAAAAACAGAATCTTCAGTTGCATTTTCACGGCTTTCTCCCGTATTGCGGGCGCTGCCGCTGGCGGACCTGGTGTTACGCGCGCCGTCCGAGCTGCGAGCGCTGCCGCTGGCGGACTTGGTGTTACGCGCGCCGTCCGAGCGGCGGGCGCCTCCCGAGGAACCGGTACTCCGACTTGCATTTCTCCTGCCGGATCGCGCGGTAGATGGTTCAGTGCTCTTTTCTGCCCGTTTCGAATCCGGACTGGAGACAGGGGTCTCAGATTCGGTCCTGGTTCCTTTTGCAGATCTCACATCCACGAACCGGAAGGAGAGCGGGTCCATGTGTTCGTCCGCATCAATACGTACTCTGATTCGGTATCTCATGTACCACCGAATCGCCTGCCCGGGTATTCTGCGGTTCAAATACGATGCCGTAAACGGATGAACGATCAATTTTACCGGTCCTTTCCGGCCTTCTTCGCGGAATCCGGCGAGCCAATCGTCGATCTTCCCGACCAGATCATCGGGTTCAACAGTTTCATACGAGGGGCGTTCAGTAAACACCGATTTCGACTTGTGACCGACCTCACCGGCCCCGACTACCGTATCCTCAAGAGAAAATGTGTGCGTTATACTTGGCCGCAAACGCTGTCTGGTAATCTGAATGAGACCGAAATCGCTCATCTGGAGCACCTTGGTCACCGCCCGGTCCTTTCGGAATTCGTGGCGCAGATGGTCAAATACCTTACGTCGATTTTTCGACTGACGCATATCGATGAAATCAACCACAAGAATGCCCCCGAGATCGCGCAGCCTGACCTGCTCTGCGATAAGAGTTGCCGCTTCCAGGTTGACTCTGACCGAATTTTCTTCCTGGGTTAAACCACGCCCTGCACGCCCGGAGTTTACGTCAATGACGTGCATCGCTTCCGTCTGTTCAATAAAGAGATATCCACCCGAAGGCATATCGACACGGCTCGAGAAAGCCTGTTCGACGGCTTTCTCGATTTTCATCGCTCGAAAAAGAGACTGGCCTCCTTTATACATTTGCACGCTGGATGCCATTTTTGGAGCTACAGCCTGTACATAACCCTTGATATTCCTGAATAGTCGATCATTGTCGATAACAATTCGATCAAAGTCTTCTGAAAAAAAGTCTCTGATAATCGAAGACGCCATATTCACGTCCTCGTGTATCTCACAGGGGATTTCAGGATGCTCGGCGAGTCGTTCCTCAACCTTCTCCCATTTCTTTATCAAAAGACTCAGATCCGTATCAAGCGCTTTGGCATTTCGTCCCTCGGCCACCGTTCGAACAATAACGCCGAACCCTTCCGGTACCAAACTTTTAGCCAACGCTTTCAGTCTGCGTCGTTCTTTGAAGGAAACTATTTTTTTGGAAACTGCAACATATCCCGCCAGGGGAACCAGAACGAGGAATCGTCCGGCCAGAGAAACGTCCGTCGTAATTCTGCTTCCTTTCGACTGAATGGGCTCCTTGCTGATACGAACCAGAATGGAAGCATCCCGCTTCAGAAAGTTCACGGGGTTAATCTCGCCTCCATCAGATGATCCACCGGAACCATTTTGTCGCTCCGACACAGACGAGCTGGAGCGCTTGGACGATTTCGAGTCATTGATCCGCTCTACGTCGTAATCAGAATTTTCATGGTCTTTGCCGGTGCGTGCATTCGAATCGCGCGAACCGGAGCGGCGACCTTTAATGGGTTGACGAGCAAACTTTGCCTTGAAAGAACTGATTTCAGGCGTTTCTTCCTGAATGAATTTCAGCCAGTCCGGAATGTTGTCTACAAGGTCAGAAAAATGTAGAAAAGCATCCTGTTTTTGTCCGATATCGACAAATGCCGCCTGGATACTGGGCATTATTCGACGGACGCGACCAAGGAATAAATTCCCTATGGTACGTTCAAATTCCTTTGTTTCAATGAAGAGTTCGACCAGTTTGCCATTCTCAACGATGGCAATTCTGGTCTGCTTTTGATCGCAATTGATAATGATTTCTTTAGACATACAAGTCGTGTGTTCCTGCGCTGCCATCTCGCGAACACATGAGACGGATCGGAACTCCGCGTTGAATCGACCATGGCCACCAAACGGCGCCCGGTTTGCGCGGAAGAAAGAGGTCCAACTTCGCATTTACACATTGGCAATCGGACTGCCGGATTATTCATAACCGGAAGAAACGGGTTTGCCATGTGCAACGAGATCGTTGTACGCCAGAGAAACAGCGCGCTGAACTTCTGTATAATGGGTAATAGTAGAATCGACTCCCGCGACGCTCCGAATGCGGACACGCTGTTCGTCGAAATTGGTGATCTTGCGTTCAAACCGTAATTGTTTTGCTGACGCCATCCTTGCCATAGTCCGCAATACAGTACGACAAATGTCGACCGAAAAAAGAAAATGAATCTTTCCAGGTTATTCAAAGAAAGTAGGACGGTGAGCTGAAATGGACGTTAAACGCGATGCGGGGCTGAGGATAGAAACTATGGAAGCAACTATGGATAGTCCCGGTACTGTGATAGACAGTTCTGCGAATCTTTATCGTGTAAGGATGCAAAATGATCCCGGTCATCTACATAAAGATAATCGGCACTCGACCCCGATACTTCAACGTGTGACATATAACCTTAGTAAGAAATTCGTCCAATGGCCGTGATCCCACCGTATTGCTTGGGTATTTTATCTATCGTTCGATGTGTTTTCCGATTCGATCCACCATCCAAAAACACGTATCACAAACGTGGCCGAAAAAAAAGCTACAGGAAAAGGCCTTGCCGGTGTTATCGCTCTCGATACGGCCATATGTGATATCGATGGCCAGAAGGGCATATTGACCTATGCCGGATATGACATTGCGGATCTGGCGTCCAACTGCACGTTCGAAGAGGTAACCTTTCTTTTATGGAACGGACGCCTGCCGGAAAAAAATGAGCTCGGTGACCTGTCTCTGAGGCTGACGTCTGAACGAACACTTCCGCCCATGGTGATCGAAATGCTGCGACTGATGCCTGAGGACGCCAATCCAATGGCGGCCTTACGAACGGGTATTTCGGTTTTTTCTCTTTATGATGGCGAAGCTGACGATATGACGCCGGAAGCCAACATGCGAAAAGCCATCAGGCTCACCGCCCGAATACCGGTCCTGATCGCCGCGATTGATCGCATTCGAAAAGGGCTGGATCTTGTGGCCCCCCTGGATCACGGGTCAACAGCATTTAATTTCCTGTATATGTTATCGGGTGATCGCCCGGGCGAAGCAGCTGAAAAAACCTTCGATACCTGCCTCGTTCTACATGCAGAACACGGTCTGAATGCCTCAACGTTTGCCGGTCGCGTAATCGGCGCGACCTTATCCGATATGTATTCTGCGATCACCGGGGCAGTGGGTGCGCTGAAGGGACCGTTGCACGGAGGAGCCAACATCCGCGTGATGGAAATGCTTACCGATATAGACCGATCCGGTGCAGATCCGGTACAGTACATAGACGCTCTCCTCGGCCGCAAAGAGCGTGTAATGGGATTCGGACACCGGGTTTACAAAACTGTAGACCCGAGGGCTACGATTCTTCGAGGGATGATAGACACATTGAGCACCGAGCGAGGAACCAGGAAATGGTATGAGATGAGCATCGAGATCATGGAGGTCATGAAAGAACGAAAAGGTCTGTATGCCAACGTCGATTTCTTCAGCGCCTCTGTGTACGCGACATTACAAATAAGTACAGACCTGTTTACGCCTATCTTTGCGATGGCAAGAATAACCGGTTGGACGGCTCACCTGCTGGAACAATGGAAAGAAAACAGCCTGATTCGCCCCAGGGCAGCTTACAAAGGGCCTCGCGGCCTGAAAACGGACCGCTCTTGACGGAGTCCAGCAGTTTGTTCAATCATTACCGGTTCTGACCTGCGTTTAAATAATCGATGTTCAAAAAGCTGTATCAATCTCCTGTCGGAAAAAAAATAGCCACCGGAATTACCGGACTGGGCCTGAGCGGTTTCGTGCTGATGCACATGGCTGGTAATCTTCAGTACCTGGTCGGGCCGGATAAGTACAATGAGTACTCTCATTTCCTCATCAGTCTGGGGCCGATACTCTGGCTGGTCGAGCTCGGATTACTCGTATTTGTTATTTTTCACATGACTCTGGGTATCAACATCTGGCTCGGTAAACGTAAAGCCAGACGTGTGCACTATGCCGTGACAGCGTCAGCCGGTTCACCGAGCAAAAAAACCGTGAGCAGCCGAAGCATGATATATACGGGGATCATCATCGGTGTTTTTCTCGTGATTCACCTGCTCTCTTTTAAGTACGGAACCTATTATGAAACCATGGTAAACGGGGTCGTGATGAGGGATCTGGCGCGCCTCATGCACGAGAAGTTTCAAAATCCGATGTATGCTTTCGGCTACCCGGCCGTTGTTTTATTGCTGGCCCTGCATCTCCGGCACGGAATCTGGAGTGCATTTCAGTCTTTGGGTGCAACCCGGCCTTCTATCTCTCCTTTCATTTATGTGATTGGAGGATTAACAGGTCTCGGAATCGCAATCGGATTCCTGATAGTACCCCTCGCAATTTATTTCGGAATCGTATGATCGCCGTCATTCTGTAACAATTGACGCACGCTTCATCCGGAACTCCTTTACCGAAGAAAGAATCTGAGATTTATGGCACAAACCCTTTCAGCAAAAGTCCCGCCCGGAAGACTTCAGGAGAAATGGGATACCTATAAAAATCAAATCAAACTGGTTAACCCGGCCAATAAACGTAAACACACGATTATCGTGGTTGGCACAGGACTGGCCGGAGGAAGTGCTGCAGCGACACTGGCCGAACTGGGCTATATGGTAAAAAGCTTCTGTATCCAGGATTCTGCGCGGCGTGCCCATTCCATCGCCGCACAGGGCGGCATTAATGCCGCAAAAAATTATCCCAACGATGGCGATACCATCTGGCGCCTGTTTTACGACACTATCAAAGGGGGTGATTATCGTTCACGCGAAGCAAACGTCTATCGCCTGGCAGAGATCAGCAACGAGATCATCGATCAATGCGTTGCACAGGGAGTTCCGTTCGCACGAGAATACGGAGGTCATCTCGACAATCGATCTTTTGGCGGAGCCCAGGTATCACGAACGTTTTACGCCCGCGGACAAACTGGACAGCAATTGCTTCTGGGTGCTTATCAGGCCATGTCAAGGCAAATTGCGGCAGGACAGATCAGTATGTATGAACGCCGGGAAATGTTGGACCTGGTTGTGATAGACGGACAAGCGCGCGGAATCGTCACGCGCGATCTGGTAACCGGCGAAATCGAGAGACACGCGGCAGACGCTGTACTGTTGTGTACAGGAGGATACGGAAACGTGTATTATCTGTCGACCAATGCCAAAAACTCGAATGTCACGGCCGCCTGGCGCTGCCATCGACGAGGTGCCTGTTTCGCAAATCCTTCGTTCACGCAGATTCACCCGACGTGTATTCCGGTCTCGGGCGACTATCAGTCCAAACTCACATTAATGAGTGAAAGTCTGCGCAACGACGGACGGGTCTGGGTGCCCATGAAAAAGGGAGACACCAGAGCACCGCGAGATATCCCGGAAGAAGAACGAGACTATTACCTGGAACGCAGGTATCCGTCGTTTGGCAACCTGGTCCCGCGGGATGTAGCATCGCGCAACGCAAAATACGCCTGCGATGAAGGACGCGGTGTAGGGAACACAAAACTGGCTGTTTTTCTCGATTTCCGTGACGCCATGCAGCGTCTGGGTCGAGCTCGAATCGAAGAACGTTATGGCAATCTGTTTGAGATGTACGAGCGTATTACGGGAGAAAACCCGTACGAGGTGCCCATGCGAATTTACCCTGCTGTTCACTACACGATGGGCGGCCTGTGGGTGGACTACGAACTGATGAGCACCGTTCCGGGCCTGTTCGTCCTCGGAGAGGCTAATTTCTCAGATCACGGGGCAAATCGCCTGGGTGCGAGCGCCCTTATGCAGGGCCTGGCCGATGGCTATTTCGTCATACCATATACCCTGGGCAATTATATCGCGTCTACTCCCCTTTCGGATGTGGATATCACCCACGACGCTTTCACACAGGCAGAGAAGGATGCATCCGCACGTATTTCAAAACTTCTGAGCGTTCAGGGAACGAAGACCGTGACTGAATTTCATCGTGACCTGGGAAGCATCATGTGGGATAACGTTGGAATGTCCAGAAATGCGGAGTGTCTGGAATCTGCGATTGGCCTGATATCATCGCTTCGGAAAGAATTCTGGAATAATGTAAAGGTGCCCGGTGATAGAACGTATTACAATAAAAACCTGGAATTTGCAGGCCGCATGGCCGATTTCCTTGAACTGGGAGAGCTGATGGCGAGAGACGCCCTGATGCGCAACGAATCCGCGGGAGGTCATTTCCGCGAGGAATACCAGACCAGTGACGGAGAAGGGGAACGAAACGACGAAGACTTTGCTTTCGTGGGAGCCTGGGAGTACCGCGGCAGAGACAGCGAGCCGATGCTGCGAAAGGAAGATCTCGAATTTGAGAATGTGGAATTGACAACCCGAAGCTATAAATAACATTCTTTTCTGAAATCATACGTTTCTAACAACATAGAATTCAAAAGATCGCCCATGTCACATACCATGACGATCCATTTACGGGTATGGCGCCAGGCAGGACCTGAGGCGCGAGGAAGATTTGTTGCCTATACCGTTCGCAATGTCAATTCCAATATGTCGTTCCTGGAATTGCTGGATGTCCTCAACGAGAAACTTATTCACAACGGAGACGACCCGATTGAATTCGACTACGACTGTCGGGAAGGAATCTGTGGTTCCTGCGGCACCGTGATAGACGGTGTCGCACATGGTCCTCAGCGTAGAACGGCAGTCTGCCAGCTACACATGCGGCACTACAACGACGGCGACACGATTGTAGTTGAGCCCTGGCGTGCTACGGCATTTCCCGTTATTCGGGATCTGGTCACGGATCGGAGCGCTTTCGACCGCATCGTCGAGGCCGGAGGTTACGTCTCGGTGGATACCGGAAACGCCCCCGATGCCAACACGATAATCATCCCGAAAGAAGAACTCGAAAATGCGTTTGACTTTGCCGCCTGTATCGGATGCGGTGCATGTGTGGCGGCCTGCCCCAATGCGTCGGCTTCTCTGTTCACGGGAGCCAAAATCGCTCACCTGGCAGGATTACCGCAGGGTAAACCGGAACGCAAAGAACGGGTGGTCGCCATGGTAAAACAAATGCAGATTGAGGGATTCGGTGACTGCTCCAATCACGCGGAATGTGAAGCAGTCTGTCCGAAAGGCATTTCAATCTCTGCCATCGCGATCATGCGCCGTGAGTATATAAAAGCCAAAATATCGCCGTAACGACGCGCCTGATATTACCGTATGCGTCGCAACAGAACCTATCGAGAAGCGCCTATCCCGACAAGTTCGATGTCGAACAACAGAATGGAGTAGCCTGGAATAATGGGAGGGCTTCCGTCCGCTCCATAGGCGAGGTCCGCAGGAATAGTGAGTGTCCTTTTTCCGCCGACTTTCATCCCGAGAACTCCCTCGTCCCAACCCTGAATAACCTGGCCGGCACCAAGAGGAAATTCTATCGGATCACCGCGGTCATACGAACTGTCAAATTGTAACCCTTTGTTCTCGGGTGCATTTTCGTCGTACAACCACCCTGTGTAATGCACCGAGGCCAATTCGCCATTTTGAATTGCAGTGCCCTCACCTTCGGTAACTACCGTATAGATCAGTCCGGATTTCGTGGTGATGGATTCTGCCAATACCGAACCAACTTCACCGTCATCACCGGATTCCTGGGATACATTTTCTCGAGAAGTGCACGCGGAGATTGAAATCAGGCCGGCAATCAGCAGGAATAAAAATCGTCTGGTCATCGAAGTGTTCTCCATGGTTGTTATGATGGATACATCCTGTCAGGCAGGCACCGCCCGTCTGGCATGCGAGAATACGGAGTTGAAAATCCCTGAACCGTCCTCACCACCCAACAGAATATCAGAACATCGCTCTGGATGAGGCATCATGCCGAGCACATTGCGTCCCGCATTCAAAATGCCGGCGATGTTATTCGCGGATCCGTTTGGATTGGATGCGTCCGTGATTTCGCCGTCGGGTTCGCAGTATCGAAATACGACTCGATCTTCGGACTCCAACATGTTGAGCGTTTCTCCGGAAGCTATATAGTTACCCTCTCCGTGAGCGATGGGAATGGTAAGGATCGATCCTTTCTGCAGCTCACATGTGAACGGCGACGACTGCGTCTCTGTGCGTATCGAGACATTTTTGCAGACAAATCTCAACGACCGGTTCCTCATGAGGGCGCCCGGCAGCAGACCGCTCTCGCACAGAACCTGAAATCCATTGCAGATTCCCAGCACCAGGCCGCCTGCCTTCGCAAATCGTACGATATCCTTCATAATGGGCGAAAAACGTGCGATTGCACCGGATCTCAAAGCATCTCCATATGAAAACCCTCCGGGTATGATCACAAGGTCAACGTTGCCTGCACTTTTTTCTTTGTGCCAGATAAACGAAACATTCTGCTTGAGATCGTGCTTGAGCACGTGATAGACATCGTGATCACAATTCGAACCAGGAAAAACGATTACTCCGCACCGCAAGGAATCTACCGGGTGGATAAGGGGTTGCATGGACTCCGCAATTTACGATACGAGCTGTGAATGATCACCAGCTTTGCTCGAAATCCATCTTGATTCTGAACCGATGTAGATCTTGAATGAATTTTGACCTTGAAGCCATGTTTTTATTGTCCGATGAATACAACATGTATGGCATTCAGGGCGTTATATGGCTGAGTTGATACGCAAAAAGTGATGATCCCCAAAGAACTGTTCAAAAAAATTCGAAGGCTGGAGATCCGGACAAAAGGTCTGGTCAGCAACAGTTTCGGGGGCGAATATCATTCCGCTTTCAAGGGACAGGGGATGGAGTTCGCCGAGGTCAGACCATACCAGTTCGGTGATCCCATCAAGAATATTGACTGGAATGTGTCTGCGAGATATGGAGACACTTTTGTAAAAATCTTTGAAGAAGAGCGCGAGCAAACGGTTCTCCTGGCGGTTGATATCTCCGGCTCGGGAGATTTTGGTTCGTCGGGAAAATTCAAACGTGAAATTGCTGCCGAAATCTGTGGAATCGTCGCATTCAGTGCCATTCAGAACAACGACAAGGTCGGTCTGCTCCTTTTTTCTGATCAGATTGAATTGTTCGTGCCTCCCAAAAAAGGGCGCCGGCATGTGCTGCGTCTGATACGCGATTTATATGCCCACGACCGATCGTCAACGCGCACCGACCTGTCTCTGGCTCTGGTCCATATCCTGCGGGTTTTAAAACGACGAAGCGTGGTCCTGCTTGTCAGCGATTTCATGGACGACAACTATGAGGCTGAATTGAGGGCCGTATCGCGGCGGCACGATTGTGTGGGTGTGCACCTTCTAGATCCGAGAGAAGTGGAACTGCCTCGAGTCGGTCTGCTTGAATTGACCGACGCAGAGACAGGAGAAAGCATATTCGTTGACACGTCAATCGACTCAGTTCGGAGCATATTTGCGAAAAATGCACGCGCAAAGCAATCTGATGTCGTGGCGACATTGCTTCGAACCCGGGTAGACAGAATTGCAGTGCATACTCACGAAGACTGTGTCCAGCCTTTGATGCAGTTTTTCCGGTACAGAAATAAAAGATGACTGACGCAGGAATCATCACCATAAAATCAGGCGCAGTCTTTCTTTTGACCATATTGACATGGAGTGCCATACCGCTGGTTTCAGCACAAACCTATGACGCCTACGCTACGGCAGACAGCGTGACAGTCGGGGACCGATTCCACATTGTCGTCGCCGTCGAGCATGACGGTCGCGGACAGGTCATATTCCCGCACTACTTTATTCCTGACTCGTTACGACAGGCTGCAGGATTTTCGCTGGGGGATTTTGTGTTTCTCGACGAAGTGAGCGAGGGACAGCGAAAGATCTCATCAGGCTGGGTACGCGACACACTCGTTTACGAGGTTACCACGTTTGCCCTTGATACTGCGTTTGTAGCTCTTTTACCCGTAGGCCTGATCAGCGAGACCGATACTCTGGTTGCTGCTACGCCGCCGGTGCAGGTACCGGTCACCTCTCTGGTGCCTCCGGATGCTGAAGGAATACGTGATATCACGGATCTCGCAGAGTTTTCCGAAACATCCTGGTTCTGGTGGATCGCTCTGGTACTGCTGCTTGCTGCAGCCGCCTTCTGGTACTGGAAACGATATTTGAAGAAAAAAGCAGAAGAGGATCCGGATGCCGTCCCCGAACCGGAAGATCCACCGTGGGAAGAGGCACAGCAACGACTCAGACGTCTGGAACGTGTGGATCTCGCGGATCCTGAATTGATCAAACCATTTTATGTTGAACTTTCTGAAATTCTGCGAAATTACCTGGAACGCCGTACCCGCGTACCCGCGCTTGAATCAAGTACATCGGAATTACTCGTCCGATTACGCTCGGCAGTAAACAAAGGACATGTCCCTCCGGATATGGTCGCCGAGATACAGCAGGTTCTGTTACAGGCGGACCTGGTCAAATTTGCGCGTGCACAACCTGAATCCACCGCAGGCATAGACGCCATAACGCATACCAGGACCGCGATCGATGAAACAGAGAAGGAAATGGTGGCCTTTGAGGGCGAAC
Organism: Bacteroidota bacterium; assembly: GCA_022571255.1. Classification (GTDB taxonomy): domain Bacteria; phylum Bacteroidota; class Rhodothermia; order Rhodothermales; family UBA10348; genus N075bin62. The sequence continues at coordinate 8,150 of JACZYD010000019.1, read as the reverse complement.
AGGCGCGGGAGGACGTTCAGAATTAGGATGCACTTTGCAAATCCCATATTGCTCAGCCTTCTTGCGCTGATTCCCGTTCTTGGCTGGTGGACGTGGCATTCCTCGAGAATGAGGAGCGGACTGACGTTCAGTTCTGTTGAGACGGTCCGAGGCGTACCAAAAACCATGCGAAGCAGGTTGCGAAGCTTGCCCGCGGTATTGCGCATGGTGGGCCTCGCATTCGTCATCATCGCCATGGCGCGCCCACAGGATCGAAATGTAGTTATTGAGCGGTTTGCGGAAGGCGTGGATATTATGATGGTGCTGGACACGTCGACTTCAATGCGTGCTGAAGATTTCAGGCCCAACCGGTTTGAGGCAGCCCGGAGCGTGGGTTCGGAATTCATAGATGGGCGAACGTCCGACCGTGTTGGCTTGATCGTCTTTGCTGCAAAGGCATATACACAGGCACCCCTCACACTCGACTATGATTTCCTGCAAGAGATGATGGCGGAAGTCGAAGTGGGAATGATCGAAGACGGCACGGCCATCGGAACCGCTCTGGCAATGGCAGTGAATCGCCTCAAAGACACATTGGCGGAAAGCAAGGTCGTAATTTTATTGACGGATGGACAGAATAATCGAGGCGAATTAAGCCCCGAGACCGCTGCCGAAGTAGCACGTACGATGGGGGTTCGAATATATGCTATTGGTGTTGGTGCCCACGGAGAAGCACCGTTTATAGTTGACACTCCGTTTGCCGGAAAACAGCGCAGGATGGTTCCGGTTGAGATCGACGAAGAGATGCTTTCAGCCATCGCATCGATGACTGGAGGGCGATATTTCCGGGCGACAAATAATCAGGCTCTGCGTGAGATCTACAAAGAGATCGGCGAGCTGGAAAAAACGAAAATCGAAGAAAGGATGTATACCGACTATGCGGAACGTTACGCCGAGTTTTTACTCACCGGCCTGGGTCTGATCTTTCTTGAAATTCTGCTGTCAACTACCCTGCTCAGAACATTTCCCTGAATTCCGCGAAGCGATGGATTGGTTACATCCTCAATACGTCTGGCTGCTTTTACTGGTACCGCTCTCAGCGGGACTCTTTGTCTATGCGGCTTTTATTCGACAACGGCTTGCGGATGTGTTCGGTGATCGGAAAATGGTCACAAGACTTTCGTCTGCGATAAGTCCCCGGCGCCGGCGTTGGAAAGCACTGATGACCACAATGGGACTGCTTTTTCTGGTGTTGGCGGCTCTCGGGCCCAGATTCGGCACCCGAATCCGAGAGGTGCGTCGAGAGGGAATAGACCTGATCATCGCCCTGGACGTTTCTGATTCCATGATGGCCGAAGACGTCGCGCCAAACAGGCTTGAACGAGCCAAGAATGAGATCCGAAAAATGCTTGACGAGCTTACCGGTGATCGCGTGGGACTGGTTACATTTGCGGGAGATGCGTTTATTCAGTGCCCGCTTACCACAGATTATTCAGCGGTCCGACTTTTTCTGGATGTGGCCGATCCGTCACTGATCCCCACACCGGGAACTGATTTTGGAGCATCTCTGAAAATGGCCATGAAGGCATTTCGTGCTCGCTCCGCAGACGCGAACGGAGAGACCCGTACGCGCGTCATCCTTTTCGTTTCAGACGGCGAAAATCACGTGGCCGATCTCGAGACTATACTGGATAGTGCCCGAAAAGAGAATATTATTCTGTTCTCAGCCGGCGTCGGTGAAACAGTCGGTACACCGATACCGATTTATTCGAATGGTCGAAGAGTCGATTATAAAAAAGACCGCAACGGTCGGATCGTGACTACGAAACTTGAAGAGAAAGCGCTTCAGGAACTCGCCAGGGACGGTGCCTATTTTCGAATCGCCCGAACTTCCAGTTCACTTCCTAAAATAAAAGCCGCGCTCGATCGTTTAGACAAAAGTTCGTTTGGTGCCGAAGAGTTCGAGGAATATGACGAAAAGTATCAGTGGCCACTTATTGCTGGTCTTTTTCTGCTGTTCGCCGATCGACTTCTCCCGGACAGATCGCGTCGGCAAGGTCACGGCATCCAGGACTACCGGGATCTGAGCGAGGAAGATGTCGTAACCTAAAGTTCTGACTAATATGAAAACATTTGCACTGATATTGGCTTTTGCCCTGCTGGGCCCCGGCGACGGCGACAAGAAGGGTCGGCGTGCAAATGCCATGTACCGTGCAGAGCAATTCGCCGAGGCTTCGATATTGTACAGGGATGCCTTGCTTGATGTTCAAACCGGTGGACCGGGTTCTACGCACTCCGGACTGCTTAATAATCTTGGCGCTTCACTCTTTAAGCAGGGTGATTATGAACAAGCGATATCGGCATTCACCGGGGCCGCCCGAATGGCATCCAATACCGGAGACGGCGTGAGGGCAACGTACAATGCAGGCAATGCCGCTGCCATGCAGGACAAGCTTGAAGCAGCGCTGGATATGTATACCCGGACCCTGCTCGCGGATCCTTCGAATGAGGATGCCAAATTCAATTACGAGTTTGTCAAACGGAAGCTCAAGGAACAGCAGGAGCAGGAGCAGCAACAACAACAGGGCGATTCGCAGGACGAAAACCAGGAACAGCAGGACCAGAATCAGGATCAGAAAGATCAGAAACAGAGTCAAGATCAGGATCAGAAAGATCAGAAACAGAATCAGCAGGAGCAGGACCGGCAGAATCAGAATTCTGAGGATCAGCCGCCATCCGACGAGCGTCCACAACGGAATCCGGAAGAACTGACAAGAGAGGAGGCTGAACGACTTCTACAGGCACTTGAAAACGAAGAAATTCAGCTTCTTCGACAGATTCAGAAAATGGACGTGCGAGCCAGGCGAGTCGAAAAAGATTGGTAACAGACCCCGAAACTGCACCTGGCGATTGGCATGAAATCACTCTCCTTCTCAGCCTCCTCTGAAGCACTGCTCGGTCTCGGGCTGGCACTGGTTTTATTCGCGACGGGGGAGGTGGCTGCCCAAGAGGTAAAAGTCTCTGCCAGCATCAGTGATTCCACGATCGGCACGGAAGAAGCTCTGATGTATACGATTACAATCGAAGGGGTGACGACGGGTGCAACACAAATGCCCACTGCCCCTGAAGGTGATGGTCTGGAATTGCTCAAGTCGAGCCCGAATACACAGAGCAGTGTATCTATTCTGAACGGAGCGGTCACTCAGAGTTTCAGTTATTCCTGGACGTATCGACCAGAACGAGAAGGCACCGCGCGCCTCGGCTCGACCACCGTCCGAGTTGGAAACAAGGCGTATCGAACAAATGAAATCACGGTACATGTTGTGCCGCAAAGTGAACGTCCCAAGCGTCGTGTACAATCGAGCCAACGCAGATTTGATCCCTTTTCTTCTCTGTTCCGTGCGCCGAGCCCGGAAACCACGCCCGAAATAAGACGAGTCCGTGAGAACGATATTTTTATACGCGCGATTCCAAACCGGACGAAAGTGGTCCAGAACGAGCAGGTTATCATCGAATACCAGCTTTTCTTCAGGGAAGGCATTCAGTTGCGTCAGAGTCGACTTACAGATTCATGGGATGCAGAAGGATTCTGGCGCGAAGAACTGGAGGTCGAAACACGGCCGATCCCTGAGATAGTCGTAGAGAATGGACTCCGGTATAACAAAATTATCCTTAAAAGAGCCGCGGTTTTTCCAACGTATGTGGGAAATCTGAGCGTAGATCCTCTTCGAATAGAAAGTGAAGCCCTGCTGCCGTCTTTGTCGAATGATCCGTTCCAACTGCTGTTTTCGATGCGAAACCGATTTCAGCCGGTAAAGCTGGTATCTCCTTCCATCCGTGTCGAATCGTCGCCTCTGCCTGATCCCGCACCGGACTCTTTCAGTGGTGCCGTGGGGACTTATGAATTCAGCACAAGAATTGATCGAACGTCCATACTGGTTGGCGAATCGATTCAGTTTACTGTAACAATTTCCGGAGCTGGAAACCTGGCGACTCTCGATGCGCCCGGGTTTTCACCCCCTGCTGCCTTTGAGTTATATGAACCACGGGTCTCGCTGAATCTGAATAGAAACGGCCGCATGTTGTCGGGAACGAAATCGTTTACGTACGTCCTTGTCGCCCGAACAAACGGGAATTTTGAGATACCCCCAGTAGAATTCACGTCATATAATCCACGAAGTAAAAAATATGTGAGCAATCGATCGGATCCCGTTACGGTGACTGTTACCGGTACAGCCACGACGCCGGCATCTGTAGTTGCAACGACAAACGGCCTTCCGGTCGATGACGTTGCCGCTCCATTTTCACAGGCCGGCGACTGGACTCGCCTCAACCCCGTGCCTTATCACACCATGGCCTGGCCGTATGCAGCACTGATTTTCCCCCTCCTTATCCTGGGTTTCGTGTTCGGAATTCAGCGATATCAGAACAAACTGGCCGGAGATATCACTTTTGCCAGGAATCGTAGGGCTCATCCTCTGGCGAAAAAAAATCTGAAAAAGGCTCTTGTTCTGATGAAAAAGGCCGAAACGATACACTTTTTTGCGGAATTGGAGCGCGCCATACTCGGCTTCATCGGAGACCGACTGAACGTGTCTGAACGCGGCCTGACACGCAATCAGCTGGACGATTCGTTGCGGCGTGCAGACGTCCCCGAGTCACTGCGCACCGGTCTGAAAGAGCTGCTGAATATTTGTGACAGAGGCAGATTTGCTCCGGGTGAAATCGGTTCGGGAAAACTCGAAAGTGCCTACGAAGATGCATCGGCACTCATTGTTGCCCTCGGAGCTTCTCTGGACGGCAATTCGTGAGCGAAGTGAAAACATATCGAAACAGGGCGCAGTGCATTATGCTTGCCTGTATTTTTACCCTGGTATATGCTTCTTCCGCGCGCGCGCAGATTACAGATGCGACACAGGTTTTTGATCGCGGCACGCAGGCCCTTCATCAGGGTGCGTACTCGGAAGCCATTACAATCTTTGGTAAAGCCGATTCCCTGGGCTTCGAAAGCCCTGGATTATACTACAACCGGGCCGTTGCGTTTTACCGACTCGATCAGATCGGTCAGTCGATCCGGTATCTGCGTCGTGCCAGGGCCTTGGACGGGGATGATCCTCGAATTCAGCATAGCCTGTCGATCGTTTCAGCACGAATCGAAGACAAATATTCGGAACTCCCAGCTCCCATATGGAAAAGGCTTCAACGCATTGCTGTTGAATCAATCGGCGTGAATACCATGATCGCACTGGGGGTGGGGTTCTATCTGGCCATGATTTTCCTCATTATCATGCGGATCAGGCGCGCCTCAGAAGGACCCTGGCAGAGACGATTAAAGTATTTTTGCACACTCAACGCATTTTTATTCTTGTTCGGTGGATTCAGTTCTTCGGTCTGGCCGGCGTATCCGGATGAATCTGTTGTTGTTACCGCCGAACTTCTCGTACGAGAGCAACCTGACTCCGATGCCTCCATCAGCGACCGCATACACGAAGGTCTCGTGGTTTCGCTTCTCACTCGCGTCGGAGACTGGGTATTGATTCAGCTTCCCAACGGAGCACAGGGTTGGATCACGGGAGATGGACTCGGCGCCATTTAGGAGCAGTAAACAGACCCTGAAAGCCCTTGCTTTGGAAATCTGTAACAGGCCTTAATGCGCCATTACTTATCTTGGGCAGCCCACGTCAGACATTTCTTCCGAAGCACTTTTCCGGACAGCTTGCATTAAAATAATTCCTGATGGAACCCCATGTTCTCAGACGCTCGGCGCAAACGGGATGGATTGAAGTCATTTGCGGTTCCATGTTCAGTGGAAAGACGGAAGAACTGATTCGCCGACTGAAACGTGCGCGAATCGCCCGGCAGCGCGTAGAAATCTTTAAGCCCGCAATGGATACCCGTTTCGGCGGTGCTAAAATACTCTCCCACGATGATCGCGGTATTCCCTCATGTCCCGTGGCAACGGCCGGACAGATCCTGTTGCTTGCCTCGGAGGCGGATGTCGTTGGGATCGACGAGGGTCAGTTCTTCGACAAGGAACTCGTCTCCGTCTGTGAACAGTTAGCCCGGGACGGAAAACGTGTCATCGTCACAGGGCTGGACCAGGACTATACCGGCGCTCCTTTTGAACCCATGCCTCAGGTAATGGCTGTGGCCGAATTCGTAACTAAATTACACGCCATTTGTATGGTTTGTGGTGCACCTGCGAATCATTCTCAGCGCCTGACCCGGGCTGGAGATCGGGTTGTTCTGGGTGCTACGGAATCCTACGAACCGCGATGCAGGGATTGTTTTAACCCGGAAGAACACCGGGAGAGTTCATCAGGAACTGCTTCTCTGTCTGAATCGGTAAATAAGCTCGTCGGCACCAAAAAGAATCGCTCCGGAAACGGCGAATAAAATCAGCGAAGGCACTGGTTGCCAGATTACGAGTCCTCCGATTGCGCCCAGGGCACCTCCCAGGTATTTGATGTAATTGAGCTGTTCGTTCGTACTCTTTTTCAAAAGGTCCTCCAGCTTGCTCTCATCATATGTTATCATGTTACTCATGATCATATTATACACGTCCAGATTTTCGATGAACCCGATTACAATTTTTGAGGCCATTTCTTCTATCTCTTCAGATCGCTCTTCGATTTTTTCTGGAATCAGATCCAGCAGATCATCAAGATCGTCAAGAACCAGATCAAGCTGTGCCGGAATGGCAAATACGGCCTTGTCGATTCGCTTCTTGAAATCCTCCTCATTCAGATATCGATATGCTTTCAGGGCCAGCCCGCCTACACCTTCCCCGGCGTATCCTTCTATCTTTCCTATAACAAATTCAGCTATTCGTTTCCTCACCTTATCCGACGAAAGCACCGTCTGTACATAATCGGCGGTCAGCGACTTGAGTTCCTGTCGAAATCCTTCATCCTCCAGCACCCCTCTTGTTACGTTCATGGCCAGTTCGCGGTAACGAGGAATAATCTGGTTCTCTTCGATCTTCTGTTTAATGATCTCCTCGTTGATCAGCTCGTCCGAAACGGTTCGTGCCAGGCGATAAATTACCCGTTCTCGCTGCGCCGGAATAAGCCCCTGCCCGAGTAAAGGGCGTTCCTTGCGAGGATTGAATAACATCGTGATTGCAACCCAGTTGGTTAAAAAACCAATCAACCCGCTTACAGCAACGATGCGCAGCACTCCGTCGAGAGTCAGAAAAGTCCCGAACACGGTAACGCTCATTCCCGGGAAGTCCCAGAAAAACGACAGGACAAACAGAAGGGCCAACACGAAAGGAATAAGACGCAGAAGCGGGAGAAGCGCAGCATGGGATCCCTTCAGACTGGGTGGCTCCGTCGCCTCCGGCTCCGACTCTGTGGCGTCGGGTACATAGCGACGAATATATTTTACCAGTAATGCACGGAAGTCTCTGGCCCGGGCAAGGGTTATCTGTCGGGCCTCAGGAATCGTGGTCTCATGCGGGATATCTTCCGATAAACCGCGGGACGAATCCGAATCATCTTCCGAATACAACTCGTGATCGCTCATAAAAGCGTTTTAACCATGACTGTTTTAAGTGCACGCTTCTTTCAAACACCGAGGACAATCCCTCGAGGCGGACTACTCGGACGTTGAAAGCCCCAGTCGGGTTGCATCCGCCTGCATTCCGGCGATGACATTGGCAATATGCTCATTTAATTCGAGCCCCACTTCTTGAGCACCCTGGCGAACGTCGTCCCGGTTGATTGCCGCTGCAAAACGCCGATCTTTCAGTTTTTTCGTGACGGATCGGGGCTTCATCCCTTCCAGACGAGTTGGTCTTACGTAAGCAACAGCCGTGATAAAGCCCGCCAGTTCGTCCACGGCGAACAGTGTTTTCGACAGCCGCGTGGTGCGCGGAACCCCGGAATACGTCGCGTGACCAAGAATAGCTGTTCGGATTTCTTCAGCGTACCCGAGTTCTTCAAGTTTTTTAACCCCTGTAAACGGGTGTTCTTCCGGTGTCGGATGACGCTCGTAGTCCATGTCATGCAGGAGACCGGTGATTCGCCAACGCTCCTCGTCCTCTTCAAGAAGCACCGCGTAGTATCCCATTGCCGCTTCCACTGCATAGGCATGACGTCGCAAACTGTCTGTTTTCGTCCACTCATGAAAAAGCTTGAGGGCGTCGTTTTAATCAGGCATCGTATCGA
>JACZYD010000127.1 GCA_022571255.1 Bacteroidota bacterium | reverse complement strand
CTGGATCTCTTTCTGGATTGCCGACGTTGCGATACCGATTATATTCGCCGCGAAATCCCGTATGTCAACCATGTGCGAGACCGGCAGGTGGCACACGTTCATCTCCTGATAACAACTCAGCGAACCGGGAGCGGTGGGCAAAACTACCAGATGAATTTTATTGGGCTGAAGCAGTTCAGCGCTCTCACCGATACGCTTTTTTTTATTTCCAGTAACACGGACACGAACGATGAGGTACGGCGGGGAATGACACGCGTGATTGCGGCAGGCTTGATGCGTTATCTGGCGCGAACGAGCCTGGCCAATCAACTTCAGATAACGTCCACAGGCCAGCGTGAGGGAGATCCCGTGACGACAAATCCTGAAGATGATCCTTGGAAATCGTGGGTTTTCAATGTGGGTGCAGAGGGAGAATATGAGGAAGAAGAGAGTCAGAATGAAATTCGGGGCAGCGCTCGACTCAGCGCGGCACGGGTAACAGAGGAATGGAAAATCAGGATGAATTTCCGGGCCAACTATCGCGAGCAGAAATTCGATGTCGGAGACCGTATCATCACAAACACCGTCGAAAGCGGCAATCTGTGGTTGTTTGTGGCGAAAAGTCTCGGAGCCCACTGGTCAGCCGGTGCATCTTCGTTTACGGATACGTCTACTCGCCGAAACACCAAACTTTCTTCGTCCATCGGCCCGGCGATTGAATACAATATTTTCCCTTACTCTCAGTCCAGCGAGCAGGAAATCCGTGTTCAATACTGGATGACCGTGAAGCGCGTCGAATATGAGGAAATTACGATATTTGACAAACTCCAAGAAACTCTGCTCAGCCACCGTTTTGAAGTGAGACTGGATTTCCGTCAGCCGTGGGGATCAGCCAATGCCCGGTTCGAGGCCAGTCAGTTTCTCACGGACTTCGAAGAATCAAAGACAGATTTTTATAACATTGAGCTGAGCGGATTTATCAATGTGCGGCTCGTTCGCGGATTATCCGTAAATCTGGGCGGTGGAGTAGAATTTGTTCATGACCAGCTTTATCTGGTCAAAGAGGAAGCCACGGAAGAAGAAATTCTGTTGGGTACCAAACAGTTGCCCACTGACTTTCAATTTGATTTTCGCATCGGACTTAATTACAGTTTTGGCTCAATCTATAATAATGTCGTTAACCCGCGCTTCGGATTTTGAATCACAGAGTCGCGAGCGCCACCGGATTGATGCAGGGCGCCGATGCCGGATTGATGCAGGGCGCCGATGCCGCATTGATGCAGCGCAGATGCCACCGGATTGATGCAGGGCGCCGATGCCGTCGCGTTGACGCAGGGCGCCGATCCCGGCTGGTTTTGTGTAGAATGGTATTGTAAGGGAGTTCCTATCTTGGCCGTTGTATGGTCATCGTCAGGAAAGGGGAAATGAGTACTCGCAAACGGCTGGGCGTCGGATTCATTGGAAGTGGTTTCATCACGCAGTTTCATATTCGGTCCTGGGTAGCCGTGCGTGATGCCGACATTCTGGGCATCTGGAGTCCGAATCAGGAAAACGCGGCCGCTGCTGCCAGCTTGGCGAGAACGCTCAATGTGGGTGACGCGCGCGCTTATTCCAGCATTACCGAAATGGTCGCCGATCCCTCGATCCATTGCCTCTGGATCTGTGGCCCCAATCACCGGCGCATCGAGAACATGGAGGAAATCGTCCATGCGCTGAAATCCGGAAAAGGAGAACTCGTCGGAATCGCGTGCGAAAAACCGCTGGGTCGCAACGTCGCCGAGGCCCAGCGAGTTGTTGAACTGGTTGAAGAAGCGGGTGTGCTGCACGGTTATCTCGAAGACCAGATTTTTTCTCCTGCTCTTGTTCGAGGCCGCGAAATTGCGTGGAAGCGCGGCGCCGCCAATGCCGGTCGGCCGTATCTCGCGCGCGCAGCCGAAGAGCACAGCGGCCCGCACATGCCCTGGTTCTGGCAGGGAGATTTGCAGGGAGGCGGGGTTCTGAACGATATGATGTGCCACAGCGTGGAAGTCGCGAGGTTTCTTCTGACGGAGCCCGGCGCGCCGAGAAGCAGCATTCGACCCGTCAAAGTGACCGCGCACATTGCCAGCCTCAAATGGTCCCGACCCGAATATGCCCGGTTGTTACGAGAGAACTTCGGCTCAGAAGTGGACTACGAAACCCGCCCGTCCGAAGATTTCGCAAGCGCTACGATTGAATTTCGAGATGAGCAGAATCGACCTCTCATCGCCGAAACCACTACATCCTGGTGTTTCGTGGGAGCCGGCCTGCGGCTGAGTTCCGAACTTCTGGGACCGGAATACATGCTCCAACTCAATTCGCTTGATACCGGTGGCAAGATTTTTTTCAGCCGGCGGGTCACCGGATCGCAGGGCGAGGACATGGTGGAAAAGCAGAATGCCGAGCAAGGGCTCATGCCGATCGTGGGAAATGAAGCCTCTGAATACGGATATGAAGACGAGAATCGATCGTTCATTCAGTCATTTCTGGCCGGCGAGCAACCGTGGGAAGATTTTCATGCCGGGTTGGAGGTCACGGAGCTTCTGATGGCGGCGTATATGAGCGCTGAGCAGGAACGAACGATTACTTTCAAACCGGAGGGTCTGGAGGAATTCGTTCCAGCCGTTGCGCAGGGTACCTGGCGGCCTTGAAACCGACTTGAGGGGGCAGGGGCGTGTAACCTCCGACCTCGAACAGTCGTCCCACATGTGATTCCAAGAGAGACTGATCGCAAGAGATAAATCGTATTTCCTTCCCGGTTATTATGAAAATCCACCTTCACTTCACGTAGAAATCGGACCGTTCGTCATCGAAAGATTTCCCGTACCTGGGCTTGTCAGAGGGTTTGGCAGGTATGCGGCGATCCGCATATGCCTTGATAATGTTGCCGTGCGATGGCTTTTTGAACGGGAAGTGGACAGTCTTCAGTACGAGTGAGTCCAGTATCAAGCGGAAGCTTCAATTGCGGCAAGTTTGTCGCGTGCGATCTCGAACTGCTCGAGAGAGCGGCCCAGGTATGTGTTGACTTCATCCACATAACCATCCGCCGATGCAGACCATACGCGATTCAGGAATCGTTCACCGCCGGCATAATGACTCATTACGTCGGCGTATGCCTGCAACCCGTAAACATGCGAAATCGCTTCTCGGGATTCGACAAATGCATTGATGGCATCCATACCGCGTCGGTCGATCTCGGTTCGCATCTCATAGGTGGGAATGGAGTCCTTTTCGTTGTCCAGCCCCCGGACGATGTCCACGATCCTGGAAAGATTATCGCGCACCGCTCCCATGTTCGTGGTCAGCACCTCTTCCGTGGTGGCCGCCTTCCGCGTGGCGATCCGGGCCATTGCGACGCCTGCAACGCCAGCAACAAAAGCGACGAAAAAATATCCCCACATGACTTCCCTGTCGTCGAGCACCGAAATGTAGGCGCCGGCGATGAAAGCGAGAGAGATGAGAGCAAGTCCGATGTTTTTCATAACGGTTATCCCCCGAAAACTTGCGACATGGCGTATCCCACACCCACCAGGGCCTCTCCGACGATCAGACCGGCCGCAACTGGGATGCCGATTTCTTCTGAAAAATGCACACCTCGTCGGCGATCGATAAAGATCCGGGTGAACGTGCCCAGGCTGTAGGTCAGGATGATGTTGAAGGGTAAATAGAATCCGAGTCCTACCAGAATCCCAAGTCCTCCGATGCCGCTGGCGCTGAGTATTGCACCCAGGCCCGCTCCGGCAATGTATTTCTGGATCGGGACATCGCCCCCGAGTATACCCTGGATCACACTGGCCAGCGCCTGACCCTGCGGCGCCGGAAGTTTTTCACTACCCAGACCGTCGGCCTCGTTTAATACCACGATAAGCGCCATGACCAGTATGGGGCCGAGCCAGCTGCCGAGGAACTGACCGATCTGTTGTTTACGAGGCGATGCGCCAACCAGGTACCCTGTTTTCAGATCCAGCATGAGATCCGTCGCCTGGGCCATCGCGACGCTGGCGGCCGCTCCCACCATGATGGAGGCAACGATCGCGGCGCTGTCTCCGAGTCCACTGGAAATGAATATGAGGATGGTAACCGCAATAAGCGTCATTCCACTCAACGGAGACCAGTTTGTCCGTCCGATGCATTCACTCAAAATTACGCCGGCCATCCAGATCCAGACCGTCCCGAGGACGGCCATCGCCAGGCCGCGGAGAATGCCCATCTCGGCCGTCGACATCACGGAGATTACAAAAAGAAGAATGGCCGCGCCGCCGATAGCAATGTAGAGCAATTTTATTGGCAGTTCTTGTTCGGACAGCGCCGAGCGCGTTCGTGCCGCATCCTGCATGGACCGGATGGCTCCGATCATGAGCGGGAGTGCCAGCACAATTCCGGAAATCGCGCCACCGATCAACATGCCGATTCCTACGGGGCGAAAGAGGAGAAGCCGCAACTCGCCCGGATCTGTTGTGGGTAAAAGGCCTTGTGCAGCGAGCAACGGCGCCAGAATCCAGTAACAGACATACCCTCCAATGATGAAGAAAAACCCTCCCTTACCGGCGATATACGCCACACCAAACGTCAAAAGAGAGATATACCATACCCCATTCATGTATTCTGGAAGGCCGATCAGTACTCCGACGTCGAAATTGCCGACACCCGTCGCGTTGGAGATCGCGTGCACGACGCCACTCAGAACGATTCCCCCCATCATGTACAAGGCCTTGCGCATCCCGGCCCCGGGTGATCAAGATGGAAGCCACAGCGACGCCCCCGGGGAAGGTGAGGCGGTCGAAATCGATCATCTGCTTGCGAAGCGGAATGATAAAAGCGATACCCAGCACGGCGCCTGCAATACAACCAAAAACCATGAGTGTATAACTGAATTCCGTTTCTCCCAGAATGAACAAGGCGGGTATCGAGAACATCATGCCCGCCGACGCGCCGTTCACGCTGCTTGCGATCGTCTGGTTAATGTTGTTTTCGACGATGCTGGAACGCTTCATGACGCCGCGCAGGATGCCAAATCCAAGGATGGCCGCAAGTTCAGATCCTTCTATGGAAAACCCCAGAATCAAAGCCGCGTAACCGATACTGACGGCGATAACAGCACCGAGCACGTAGCCGACAAGGACGGCCGGGACGGTGAGTTCGGGATATGCGCCGTATCGAAGTGTCCGTCCGGCGGCGTCCGTTGACGGGAAATCCGTAGCGGCTGCGTCTGTGGCGGGGTAATCACTCAAGGGAATCGTTGCGCCTCGTCTCGATGATTGCAGGGCACAGTATAGGAAAATATTGTCGCAAAAATCGAGGTGACGATCTGTCTGTGGCGACGCACGTGGATAAACCGGGGGCACACAGCAGGCCGGGTACTGCGGGAGGTACGCATCGATAAATGCCTGTTTTTGATTCCTTTAATGGGCGATATTTGCATCAAGTCAAGACGAATTCGCGGCCCGGAAGGCGGTTTTCAAGTCACAGGGCCAGGCGGTCGATCCAACTGTCTATGGTTCAGGCATGCCCGTCTTTTTGGGTACCGCGATAGTTTGAAGCGCGATAGTTTCATGCACGGTAGTCAGCAGCGCGTTAGTTTTTTGCGTGCTCGTCTGAAATGCAACAGAAAGTAAACTACCGGACTCGCTCGTCCCTGATCCCATCTGTTATCCTGTTGATCCCTCGTCTGAACAGCCGCCGTCCTGCTTTGACTGACGAACTGCTCTGAAGTAAGAGTCGGCCTGGCATCGCCGCGAAGCTGTTGCGATCTCGCATGCTGTCGGAATACACGGGATCAGTTGTCTTCAGACCGGAAATTGGCTATATATACCTATTGTCCTTACTGATAATGAAAGAGACAACGGTATTTGACATGACAGATAAAACGAGATCAGGGAAAATATGCGTCGTAGGCAGCATAGTGCTGGTGATGATTTTTATTGGATGTTCAGACGAGCAAACTGTCGCAGTAGAGAATGAGGAGCCAGAGCAGGAAGTTATTACGGACTCGGATATGATGACCTCTGTTCTCGATGACGTTGATGTCAAAGTGGCGGACTGCTCTGCTGCGGACACGGCTGGCCCTTCCGACCTGCTTTTTCATGTGCCACTTACCGAGGCTTTACAGGGATTATGTGAACCATTGCTCCCGCTTACGGCTCCGGACGGACACCAGATGGTTGGGCAGGAATGGATACAGGCAAGTGGTGTGGTAGACATTTCGTGTACGCTGACGAGCACCCTCTATGAGTTTGTGTTTCAGGGGCTTGTTCCAAACGGGGTGTATACGATCTGGCATTTCCTGCCCACGGGCAGCGGAGCCCTCGCATCTCGCCCCGGCCGTGCACGAAACGTATTTACGGCTGATGCGACGGGTACGGCTGATTTTTCAGTAACGGGTACCGGTGGAACCATGACATTCGGAGGGTCTGCGAAGCTTTGTACGCTGCCGGTACCTACGAAGGCTCTGGTCGGCAATCCAGTAGGGGCATTTTTTATCGTAGTCTACCATCTTGACAACAGATCCTGGGGAGATATTTCCGGACCTGAAAACACTGTAGCAGGACATTTGGCTTTTCTCGCCCGTTGATCCGTGGTTCACCTCACGGGACGCTGACCTTGTCCCGGGGAAATGTTTTTCAGCTTTCGAGCATCACGTGATCGAAGTCTGATTTCGCGGTTGCCATGGCGGTTGCCGTCGCGAGTGCGTCTTGATCTCGAAAAACGATACGACATTGCAATTCTGCTCCTGACCGCGTTTATTCAAGGTTCATTTGCTCAGAACCCGGATGATCGGCAAAAGCATATCCCACTATAAAATCCTCGAAGAGCTGGGCCGGGGCGGTATGGGGATCGTCTACAAGGCCGAGGACACGAGGCTTGACAGGACGGTCGCGATAAAGGTGCTCTCGACACATTTAGACTCTGATTCGGAGGCGAAGAAGCGATTCATCCATGAAGCCAAGACGGCATCGTCACTCGATCACCCGAACGTGGGTTATATCCACGAGATCGGGGAAACGGACGACGGGCAGTTGTTTATTGCGATGGCTTTTTATGTCGGTGAGCCGATTGGTGACATAGTTGATCGTGGTCCGCTTCCCATTGAAGATGCTCTGAACTATGCCATTCAGACTGCTGAAGGTCTGATCCGAGCACACGAGATGGGCATTATCCACCGCGACATCAAGCCGGCGAACCTGATGGTAACGAGGGAGGGTGTGGTGAAAATCCTGGATTTCGGAGTTTCCAAAATGGCGTCTCAGACCCAACTCACGAAAACTGGCGCTTCTGTGGGAACGACCCTCTACATGAGTCCGGAACAGGCGCGCGGAGATGTCACAGACCACAGGGTAGATATCTGGGCCCTTGGCGTAGTACTCTACGAGATGCTTGCCGGAGTCCGGCCCTTCAAGAGCGAATATGAGCCGGCTGTTGTCTATTCGATATTGAATGAAGATCCGGAATTCATAACCAGACTTCGGCCGGAAACGCCGGCGGTACTCGAACGAGTCATCGAGAAAGCGTTGGCAAAAAAGGCAGATCAGCGCTTCCGGACCATGGAAGAAATGCTTGATGCACTCCGCGAAGTTGAAGAAGAAATCAGCGCAGGTCGGGCCAGAACCAGATCTCGAGGACTCGGAAGAAAACATCGTCTGATACTGAACAGAGCCATCGCTGCCGTTACTGTTGTTATTGTTACGCTCGGAATTTACTGGTGGCTTTCGGATCCAGACCCGGTATCCATCGCCGTATTGCCATTGCGATACGCTACGGCAGATACCACCCAAAACTATTTTATTGATGGTGTGCACGAGGGCCTGATCGGCGACTTTCTGAAGATCGGAGGATGGAGAGTCCGGGGACGCTCGTCCGTCATGCAGTTTCGGGATGGCAATACGCCCGTACAGGAGATCGCCAGGATTCTGGACGTCGATTACGTGTTTGAGGGAATCATCAGAAGAGAAGGTGAAGATATCCGGTTCTCAGCCAGGCTGATCGATGCGCCCAATGATGAATACGTCTGGAGTGGCGATTTCGTCGACGTATTCAGCGCCATGCAAATCCTTCAAGCTGATATTGCCCAAGCGGTTGCAGCTCAAGTAGGCGTTGATATCACACACCGGGAGCGACTGCGTTTTGCGAGCGCGAAACCTGTAGATCCTGCCGCCCAGGAAGCATACTACAGGGGACGGTATCACTGGGGAAGGCTGACGAGAGATGATTTATACGAGTCTATCAGATGGTTCGAGTTGGCGAAGGAAAAAGATCCGGAATACGCTCCCGCATACGCCGGGATAGCCGAGACGTATGGAGGCCTTCTTCAGATGGGGTTTCTTTCGCCAGCCGAGGCCACTTCGAAAATGATGGTCGCTGCAGAGCGCGCGCTCGAACTTGACAGCACGCTCGCAGAGGTGCACCACATGATGGCCATGATAAAGTATCTGGAATGGAATTGGGTGGAAGCGGAACCATACTTTCAGAACGCAATTGCCGCAAATCCCAATTGGGCAGATTCGCGGGCGTATTATTCACACGTGCTGCTTCTTACCGGGCAGAGGGAGGAAGGAATTGAACAGGCCGACATCGCCTTTGAACTTGAACCAACCAGTTTACTCGTTCAAGGTGTGACCGCATGGAGCCTGCTCATGGCAGGTGATCTTGACCGTGCCATGGATCGTTTTCAGAGCATTGTCGAAGTACATCCGGATAATTTGATGGCCGTGGACGGGCTTTGGGATATTTATACGCTGAAGCAGATGTATCCGGATGCTTTAGAGAATGCGCGGGCGTTATACACTGCGCTGGGCGAATCCACGGTAGTTGCAGCCTTGGAGGAAGGATTTGAAAATGACGGGTATCGCGGAGCTATGTTACGCGCGGCAGAATTAATGGCTGGTCGGGCAGACTCGGTGTATACTCCGGCCTATGATGTCGCTCGATTGTATCTGAATGCCGGCAGGAATCGAAAGGCTCTCGAGTGGCTTGAACGAGGGGTTGAAGAGCGAAGTCCCGATGCTCCGTACGTTATTCAGCCTCTCTGGGATCCGATTCGAAAACAACCCCGATATATGGAAATTCTCAGGGGAGTAAATCTGGCAGAGCGCTGATTCGAATGCATAAATTTACTGGATTTACTGTGGCAGAATGTTGATCTTGAGAGAAAGAAAAATGTTGATCTTGAGAGAAAGGAAGATGAGACAGTTATTCATTCTCTTGTCTGCATTGATTATCGGTATGCCAGGATCGCTCCACGCTCAGGACCAGTACCTGTCTCTCGACGATGTGACACTTCGCTACGAGGTTGCGGGCTCGGGTCCAGCCGTTTGGCTTCTTCATGGGTGGGCGGCCTCTCTTGAATCCTGTCATTATCT
>JACZYD010000126.1 GCA_022571255.1 Bacteroidota bacterium | reverse complement strand
CGAGGGCTTCACGGCCCGGTATGAACGCCTGTCACGGCTTCTCGAATCCATCCAAATTGCGCGCGCCGATGGCACGTATCCCAAACTGGTGGCCGCGCTGGCCAAGACAGACGTCTTAATACTTGATGATTGGGGCCTGGCGCCCATCGTCGGCAGCGGATGAAACGACCTGCTCGATATTCTTGAAGACCGGAGTGCTCGGCGCTCGACGATTGTCACCAGTCAGCTTCCCGTAACCGAATGGCATGCTGAAATAGGCGATGACACATTGGCAGACGCAATCCTCGACCGCCTCATTCACAACGAACACCGCATCACATTAAAAGGCGATTCCTTGCGAAAAAAGCAAACTCCCAAACTCGAATCCAGCCACCCTGCCACTTAAAACCAAATCCCTCGCTTCGCTCCTATCAGGTGGGCGCGTTCGCGCCGGAATACCCGGTCGCTTTCGTCCGGATTGGGTGGTCGGGAACACCGGAATATGCAATAGAGCATTCTCCGCTTTAAAAAAATTTCAAACCGGATTCGAAAATGTGATCAGTATATAATCTACAATTCGCCGTGCCCGCCACGTGCGTGTTTTTAAAGACGATAAGTTCATATTAAAATGGGATCTGGAAAAGGGCAGAATATTGACGGGCAGAACAAACAGGCGCATCCTCCGCCTGATTCAAGATTTGCAGAGGGAACAGAAAATCTGAAGGTCCTGAGCGTAACGACGAACTATCACAGACGCTGCTTCGAACTTGAAACCCGGGAACGGACATATACATTTCCATTTGCCAAATTGCCACACGATATTAATGCATCCAAACGAGTTACGTCAGTCTATTCGGACCCGAAACTGGCAAATGAAGGGTTCACCTATGAGCTCGAATCCGGCGAAACAGAGTCTGTTCTCCTGGATGAAGTACTCTATTACCACGCGGATCCGGCCATTCTGAATGACTTGTTCTTGTTTGATCTTACGTGCGAGGTCCATAAAGCTCTTGAGGGGTCCAGGCTCAGCAAACGCGAATTGATCCGCCGGCTTGGCACGTCTTCCAGCCAGTTTTACCGGCTTTTAGACACAACTAATTACGCGAAATCGGCCGGTCAAATGATCTCACTGCTGCATCTGTTGGGTAAGTCAGTCAATGTGAGTGTACGGCCCCGTTCTGAAGGCGTAACTTCTCTCCAGCGATCAAAAAAGTCTGGGAAAATGTCTACCGCTCAGGAGTAATTCGCTCGTAAGGCGCCCGGTACAAGATTCCCATGCCCCCGCCCCCGCGCTCGAGCTCGGCTTCAATCAGATAGTGCGATAAGTGCTTGCCGATCACGTTCGTAGTCGTTTCAGCGTATCGGGGGTCATATCGTGCGTCGTCACAATATCCTGGGAACGAGGTGGAAGTGCAAAGATTCCGTGTGGGGCGGGTGATGAGAGGATCTCCATAATTCCCGGATGCGGAGATTAACCTGGCTTATCTCCGCTTATTGTGCGGAGATAACGCGTCGATAACGTCAACAATCATTATATTAGCCGCATATTCTGCGGAGATTAAATATAGAGATTAACTTATCCTTCCAGGAGAAAACGGTATGTACATCTGGGAAAACACCGATTGGCCTTCTTTCAGTCCGGACGAATCTGCTCTCGTGGATTTACTTAAAAACGTATACCACGAACGGGGGATGCTGCTCGGGCGCATGCAGGCTCTGGGATTCCCCCTCCGCCAGCAGGCCAGTCTTTCTATTCTTTCTCAGGAAATCCAGAAAACCTCAGAGATTGAAGGCGAGTCGCTGAACCTCGCTGCCGTGCGCTCCTCGCTTGGCCGTCGGCTCGGTATTGACCCGGGCGAATCGGATGTATCGGATGCACTGTCCGATACAGTGTCTGGTGCGATGTCTGATGCTCTGACCGATACCGTGTCTGGTGCGATGTCTGGTGCCGTGATCGACGGTATTGTGAACGTGCTCGCCGATGCCACTCAGCGATATCAGGATCCTCTCTCGATCGAGCGCCTCTTTTCCTGGCATCGTTCATTGTTTCCGACTGGGAGAAGCGGGCTGTTACGGATTCAAACGGGCGACTGGCGAGGCGAAGAAAGAGACCCGATGCAGGTCGTTTCTGGCGCCCTCGGGAAAGAGACGATTCATTACGAGGCCCCGCCGGCTGAGCGCATACCGTCCGAAATAAAACGATTTCTGACCTGGTATAATGCGAGCGAGACCGGCGACGAGATTGTACATGCATTGCTGGCGCACCTGTGGTTCGTGACGATTCATCCATTTGAGGACGGAAATGGACGCATGGGTCGGGCCATTCTGGAGATGTCCATGGCGCGCGCGGAGAAGAGTAGCCTTCGGTTCTTCAGTCTGTCACATCAGATAGAAAAGGAACGGGATGCGTATTACCGGATTCTGCAGCAAACTCAGTCCGGCGAGTTGACGACGCTGGAGTACGTAGAGTGGTTTCTGCGGTGTTTACTGCAAGCGTTTGAGGGCTCTTACGAAATTCTCAGCTCTGTTCTGTTTCGCGCTCGATTCTGGAATCGCTTCGCAACGGAGGCACTCAACGAGCGTCAGATACGAATGATCAATCGATTACTCGATGATTTTAAGGGCAACATGACGTCTTCAAAGTGGGCAAAAATGACTGAATCATCCCAAGACACAGCGCATCGAGACATCAAAGACCTGATCGAGCGTGGCATTCTGATTAAAAGCCCCGCTGGCGGCCGCAGTACAACGTACTCGCTGGTTGTTCTTTGACAGGATAGCGGGTGTAAATCGCGACTGGAGGTCACTCAATCGAAGACGCATTGCCGTGCAGAATAGCCGAGTCGGTCACCGTCCTTCGGACCCGAAGATCACCGCTTATCAGGCCGGTTCGCGAGGTCATTCATGGTTTTTCACACGCTTTTGTTCGAACCTCACACGGGGCGAGGATCAATCCGCATCAAGTGTTCATAATTCATTAATGTTCGCTCGTACCGAAGATGTTCTCTAAATTGGTCAGTAGCCCGCCACTTTCTATTTTTCCATGCAGGACGCAAGAAGCTGTTGATTAGCGAATTAAATATCAAAGGATTTAAAGCCTGGAAAAATAGCGGTACGATTAAGATGAAGCCGCTAACTGTGTTTTTCGGGTCAAACAGCTCAGGCAAAAGCTCGATCAATCAGTTGTTGATGCTGCTGAAACAGACTGTGGAAAGCCCGGATCGTAAACGCGTCATTCATTTTGGCGATCGAAACAGTATCGTTGATGTGGGTACATACGAAGACATGATATTTAACCACGATCCAGACTTACCTCTTGAAATATCGCTCGGATGGACTCTGGATCAAAGCCTCGAGATTTCTGATCCACGCAGCGATTTGAAGAAGAGCGGTGATGCGATTGATTTCAAAGCCATATTTGGACAAGATTCGCTGAACGGTGGCCGTGTAATAGTCGACAGCTTTCTTTACCGCTTGAATTGCAACTCGGCGACCGATCTGACGATCGGAATGTCTCGAGATTCAAAAGGAAAGTATAAGCTTGAAGCCGAGGGTTATAATCTTATCAGGTCACAAGGAAGAGTTTGGCAACTTCCTGACCCGGTTCGATTTTATGGATTCCCAGATGAAGCCGTGGCATACTACGAAAACACAGGATTTGTATCAGACTTCGCGCTGGCTATCGAGAAATTGCTGGGAAGCATCTCGTATCTCGGTCCCTTGAGAGATAGACCTCAGAGGACGTACGTGTGGTCTGGAGAAATTCCTGATCACGTGGGTTGGAGTGGTGATCGCGCTATTGAGGCGATGTTGGCTTCCTCTGAACGAAAAATCAGTAAGGGTTACAAATCGAGATACCGACCTTTCCAGTCGGTAATTGCCTCGTGGTTACGCCAGATGAATCTGATCAATCACTTCGAAGTAAAGCCTATAGCGGTAAACAGAAAAGACTACGAAGTAAAGGTTCAGGTTAGTCCGCGAAGTCCACTGGTCGCTCTTCCCGATGTCGGATTCGGAATTTCGCAGATCCTTCCCGTAATCGTGCAATGTTTCTATGCGAAACCTGAATCCATCATTATTCTAGAGCAGCCTGAAATCCATTTGCATCCGAGTGTTCAAGCAAAGCTGGCGGACCTCTTTGTCGAGACTATCTCAGCCAGGGAGGATGGAGAAAACAGGGCAATTCAACTTCTGATAGAAAGTCACTCAGAACATTTTCTGAGACGTCTGCAGCGCCTTATTGCCGAGGCAAAAATAAGTCCAGATAACGTAGCGATTTATTTTTGCGATCAAGGACCTAATGGCTCTACGATTAAAAGCCTGCAAATCGATATGTTCGGACGAATATCAAACTGGCCACTGAATTTTTTTGGTAACATGCTTGACGATGTTCGCGCTCAGACAAAGTCCGGGTTTGTAAGACAGAATGGGGCCAAATGGGAGTCCTGAATGTCGCAAGATTATGTGATCGACACCAATCTATTGGTATATGCCAGTAATCCAGAAGCAGTTTTGAATTCCAAGATGCCACGTGAAGCGTTTGAGGTTGCCTTCACGTGGCTGGACCATTTTCAATCCGGATCAGGATGCGTCATTCTCGATACGAGCGATGTCATAGTGAAGGAGTATAGACGAGCCTTGTCGGAACAAGATTTTGGACACCTCGTGCTCATCGAACTGATGACTCACCAGCGTGTGAAATATGAAGTGATCGACATGGATAATGATGGTTTTGCGATGCTTCCGGCCGGGCTTGAGAATGTACGGGACAGAGATGACCGAAAGTTCGTTGCGGTTGCCATCGAAAATACGCCTTCAATAATCGCCCACGGTTGCGATACGGATTGGTACGACTGCGAAACTGATCTCCAGCGATTTAATATTCTACTTGAACACGTCCTGGACAAATGGTGCAGACCTATCTGAACGAACAAGAATAAATAATTTTAAACGTTGGGTTAAAATAAGTCTGATCGAATGGCTGAATGTGACCGATCCGCGTCGACTCAGAAATGACCCCGTCAATTAGAGGAACCCAAAAAAGTAAGTCTTCCCTCTTTTCCTCTTTCTTGCCAATGTCCTCCAAACCCTGCCGCCCAACTAACCTCCTGCGACCGGGCCGGAAACATTTATCCAATAACGTATTGCCCGTATTGCCCGTATTACCCGTATTACCCGTATTGCCCGTATTGCCTCACGTAAAAATCCAACCACCTAATTGGCACCCTGTCAAATGTTGCCCCATGGTTTTCAAACCAGTCACATTATTCCGTGACCCGGATTCTTGGCCAAGTTGTTGCTTTATAGGGTGAGGAATGTTTTTTGCCAGCAGGCCCAATACTTGGTGTTGGCGAATTTCGTGGCATCAGTAATTTTCTCATTTGCTGTTCATACCCCGCCTGTTTTTCACGCCATTCTGCTACCCGGCGCTGAAGAGTCCGGAGCTGACCGAGGATGAACGTGCCGGCGTTGTTCCGAGTTAACTCCTCCATCAAAGATTTCGCTGTTCTCTCCGGTGCGAGTTCAAGCTTCAGCCGAATCTCGTCCCAAACGTTTTCGAACGGATCCACCCTGGTCCTTGTGTATTCCGGCGTAACCGGCCGGGCATTCTGATTTATGCCGGCCACCTATTCCGATTCTATTCGGCCGGGGTCGGAGCGTAGCAACGCGGGGTTGTTTTGACGTCGAGCAAAATTGATGGCTCATCAAACAAAAAATGTCTTCAGGTCGTTGACGAATTCTTGCGAATCTGCTTCAGATACCAAGTAACCCGTCTCTTGTGCATACTCCCTCATCTTTATCGTGCCATCGGAAGAAACGGTATCAAACAATTCCAAGATTATTCTGCGTGCTTCGGTAACAATTTCATCGTCGAAATATTTGTCCCGAAACGCGAGCATCTCCTGATACTCCGTTTCAGTGATCATCGCCACGATTCTGTATAAATCGAACGCATGATATCGGCCAAAATCCTTCTCGGAATCGTTCCTTCGATCTCTATAGGCGAACAGTTTCAATAAAAGAAATGAGAATGGATGCGGAACGTGAATGTTGGTCACGGAGGCATCAGAAAATGAAACCGTCATCGCCTTCTCAGCTACGATAAACGCCTCCCGGGCGGTATGGGCGTGAATTTCTTTGACGGCTCTCAGTCGGGTCCGTCGCGAGTCAACCTTCAGTTTCTTCAGCACACCCGCGTCGCGTGGTGGTGCTGCCAAGAGGTCGATCTTTATTTGTCGGTCTTGTCCTCGGTGCGAGACAACACGTTCAAATTGATAGTGCTCTGCCCCGGAAACAGGTGAAAACCCTCTATCAAAGAGAGCAGTTCGAAGAGATTCCATGCATACGGCATCTGAAACAAATTCCATCGTTAGAAAAACATCCAGATCGTTTGTTGATCTTGCCTCTGGGAATCCCCGGATGGTTTTTTCTCCCGATTTTTCTACGTGTCTTTGCTTAAGAATGAGACCGTATCCGCCACCAACGATGAGCGGGATTCGAACACTCGAGAGTTCGGACGAAAGCCCAATCAACTCTTTCTCCAGTAAATCGGTTAAGTCCATAGCCTTTTTTCTTTTGCCGGCAGCAGCATATTTCAGCCGTCAATCAACGGTTTTCACCGTGCCTTGCAGGATCTCTTCGCGAAGCTGCTCGGCCGATTCCCGCTCGCGCTTTCCACCGTTCGTCAGTCGCAGATAAGTTTCTAATTTGGAACACCAATTGAAATCGTTATCTCGATCGGTATTGAAGAAAAAAGGGCTGTCGTTTACGGACTGGATAACTATATTTTCGAATCTGTCAACGGGTGACACCTGAAAAATATCGGCTAAATCATCGGCTTGTAACGTATTTACGTATAAGAGCAGGTAATCTCGACTCTCAGGTGCGACTACATATCGTCTGGCATCATAGGCAACAATTCTAGCACCCGCCGCTTTTGCCCTGTTGTTTAACTTGTCGAATAGTTTCTGATTCAGTGTTTCGTTTGCTTTCAGTGTTTTAAGACTCTTTGGTTTGGTATAGCCCTCGACAAGCTGGTCTAACAGCTTTTGGGGCTGTATCAGGGTTATCTCTTCCACTGATCTCCTGATTACCAGATCTTCCTCCATCGCTTTCAGTACTTTCGAAACCTGACTCATACTCAGTCTTCCGCCCCGGTTCTCGATCTCATCTTTGATTTCGCCCACACTGGTAAAAGTTGGCTTCGAGAGAAACAGTCGACCAACTAATCCGCTTTTTCCACGGTAGGGATCTTTTGACCTTAGATTAGTCCGATATTTGTTTTTAAAGCCGCGCTGATAAAACCGCCATGTTTCTCCGACCTCGATTATTCCATTCCCAGACAAGTCCAAAGCACTCACCTTCTCCTCTTTCAGATATTTCAGTGCTGCATCTGTCAGATATGGGACGATGAGTAAAGGGTTTCGACCTGTCTGATCTTTGTGTAATCCCAACTGCCAGACCGAGTTTCGAATGTCGCGCATTGAGCGAGCTTTTTTCACCTCGGCTACAAACTTCTTGGATTCACTCCCCCACCAGAGCACAACAAATGCATCAACTTTTTTTGTGCCCGTGGTAGCAACTTCCCTCTGTTCTATTTCCAGCTTTATTGGCCCGAAATCTGTTTGTCGCAATGCATCGAGTATATCTAGTTCACTGAACATTTTCCTTTAATGCTTTATTTTCTTGTACAGGAATATACGCACCAAAAGGAAAATACACCCAGGTAAAGACACTAAAAAGATCACGGACTATGCATTGGCCAGATCTCATCTTGTCAATTCTCTCCTGCGCCCTCGTTTTCAGATACCACCATTTCCCGCCGTCCTTACGAATATTTTATTGTGCACCTGACTCGTGGAGGAGCTGTCGCAGTTCGCCCGGTGAGTAACCACCAACTGGTTTCGAGAGAGCTTCGAACGACCGCTCAATCTTCGTTCGATGATTAAGCATAAACCACGGTAGATGAGAAAACGACCAAGGCTATGCAAAAGGCTGCCCCCCGAAAAACACTATTGAACTCATTGTACATTGTGAAAACCCATCCGGAAACGAGAGCATTCGGTCAATACTGATAACTTAGTGTAATAATCCGGATCTTTCTCGGTATGTGCAACACATCCAAGGAGGGGAGAATGGCTCGAACCGTAGCAGGACTGCCTGAAGGCAGCCGCCTCAGCGATTTCATCACACTCGGCGTTCTTGCCGGCACGTTTCCAGCTCGCAAGATCCACGAGGTGTTGCGAGAGACGGGGCGAGAGAGCGAACGTCAACGCCGGCTTCCGGCCCATGTGATGGTGTACTACGTGATCGCACTGGCGCTCTACATGGAGGTGTCCTATGGGGAAGTACTGCGTTGTCTTGTAGAGGGTCTCCAGTGGCTGGGGCGGCCGGTCAAGCATCTTCGCCAGACGAGCCGCGTCGGTATTTCAAAGGCCCGGACTCGCCTGGGTTTCGAGCCCATGCAGCGGCTCTACGACGAACTCGTGCATCCGATTGCCACCGAGCGTACGCGCGGCGCCTTCTACCACTGCGCGGCGCAGGATCGCTCCTGGCGCCTGGTCAGTCTCGACGGATCGACACTTGATATTCCTGACGAAGAGGCCAACGCGGCGGCGTTTGGACGCCCGCCTTCGTCTCGGGGGCAAAGCGCATATCCGAAGCTTCGTTTTGTCTCCCTGGCCGAGTGGGGCACGCATGTGCTCTTTGCATCATCTGAAGGCGCGTATCGCGAGGGCGAGATTGAGCTTGCGAGTAAGGTTCTACCCAAACTGCGCCCGGGCATGCTCTGCATGGCCGACCGCTACTTTTTCGGGTATCCCCTGTGGCGGGAGGCTTCTGCCACGGCGAGCGATCTCCTCTGGCGTGTAAGAAACAACATCGTTTTGCCGCGCCTCGGCGCGTTCACCGACGGCTCGTATCTGAGCGCGATCTATGCTTCGCCGACCGAGCGGCGCCGTGAACAAAGCGGCATTGCCGTTCGGGTCATCGAATACACGCTTGAATCAAAGGAAACTTCCCAGAGGAACGCGACCATCTACCGCGTAATCACATCGATTCTGGATCCAGACGCGGCTCCGGCTCGGGACCTGGCAGCACTCTACCATGAACGATGGGAAATAGAGTCGGCTTTCGATGAATTAAAAACGCATCTTCGCGGTCGACGCGTCGTGCTACGAAGCAAAACACCCGACCTCGTCCTGCAGGAATTCTATGGACTGCTCCTGGCGCACTACGCCGTACGCGCCCTCATGCATGAGGCTGCTCTTGCCGCGGACATCGATCCCGACAACGTATCTTTTGTGCACAGCGTGCGCGTCGTAAGACGAAAAATACAGACGGCCAGAGGCCTCGGTGGATCCGGACCCGGTGACCTCGCGTCGCCATTTTCCCCCTCTACCAACGGCCCTTCAGCATGAATGCCTCGTGGAAGAGATCCTCGAGGCACGCGTCGTATCGAGTCGCGGACCTCAGA
>JACZYD010000125.1 GCA_022571255.1 Bacteroidota bacterium | reverse complement strand
CGATTTCTGTCGTCGACCGATCCGCAGCATTTCATGTGCACGGTAATGATCGTAATTGTCACCGTCGTGTCCGGCAGCATGATATCGACCGTCAGTCTTAATGGAGGGCGCTGCGCGAACTGGTGCAATTGATCGCTGCTCTTCAAGATATGGATGGGATTTCCAAGCCGAACCACGTCGGTATTGTACACGAACGCAATGCGCTGCTGGCCGGATATCGTCGCCAGCTGGCCGACCCAGTTCGCGCCGAGTGAATCGAGCATCCTGTTGAATTGAAACGTTTCCGAGATTTCCTGTAAGGCCCAGAACTCGATGCCGGACTGCTCGATTATGGCTCGAGCGTTTTCGCGCTGCTGGTTGAAATCCTGGGGACCATTGCCGCCCGAGCCGAACCACTCGATATTCCAAGTTGCGAAATCGAATGTTTCCGAGGATCCTACAGGGGTAAGCTGTGCTGAAGACGCGGAAAATCCGAACGATAAAATGGATGCGGCGAAGAGAGCGACCCTCACGAGGTGATGTTGCTTATGTACGCACACATGAAAGCGGTGGATCATTCAAAATCTGTATTCAGCTTGAAACGAGATATTCGATTGTTTCCTGTGTCTGCGACGTAGACGATCTCTCTCGCGTAGCCAACGCCCAGTGGAGACCGAAACTGCGTGGATCCGTCCCCGGTTCCACCGAAAGAGACTACGACCGGTTTGGGTGACGAAGCACCGACAGGTGGGGCTACGCCTTCGATACCGGCATTGGTGAATACGAACAAACTGTCGGATCCGCCGTCGAGTACATAAATGTAATTCGTTCCGTCAGATGCAAACGTCAGGTCTGTCGGATTCGTGAACTTGAAATCACCGTACAAAAAACCATCTCCGCGATCCGGGTTTCCTGTGATCACAAGTTTGGCGGTATCTGTCTGATATTCAATTCCATCTGAAGTGACAACGGCGCGGATGGAGAGTACCGAGAATCGAAGGCGTGGAACAGGAACCGGATCGCCGGTGGCCACGTCGTTCAGGGCTGCCGATTGTGCAAGGATGAAATGTCTGGACTGCTCAAATGACGATCGCTGTGGCGGGTGAACAAAAGTGATCACGTCGGCAGGGTAGACCGCGCTGCGCAGACTGGGGCGGGTCGAATGTAAAGCTGTCAGGGACTGAATATTCACGCCTTCAGGTGTGAATTCCATTATCGTGTTGTGTGGAATAATAACAGATCCCCGGGTATTTTCAGGTCCGCGACGCGAAACGAAAATGTTGTTGTTGAACAAAACACCCACGCCGGTGAACTGGACCTGTTCATCGGTGTCCGTCGGGTCCGGGCGGGTAAATTTTCTGGAATCGTCATCAAACGGATGCCAGATGATATGTGCCAGACGCGGGTTTCCGGTTTCTATCTCATCATATCGTAAAACAACGGGCAAATTCCACGTGCGTCCCAAGACGACGGTATCTTTACGGGCCGTCACATAAACGCTCAACCGTCGGTCTTGAGTGACAGATGATCCGCCACCCGGAATGTGAACGAACGCAGCCGGTGTACCGGAGGAGGTAAGAATGTGTAATCCGTTTTTATCAACGACATAGATCAGTTCATCAAATCCAGGATAGATATCAGCCGGTTCGTCGAACGCAATACCATTCGCCCCGTTCGTAAAGAAAGGGAACAGCGGCACGTACTCTACATCTTTGATGAATGTCGGGTCTGATTTGGCCGCGTCAAAGATCTCTTTCGTGACATCGTCCTGTTTGCTTCCAAACAGGCTGTCGCATCCGGAAAAAAGAATGCCGATCCCGACGAGAGTTATCGCACAGCTGCGGCCAAGAGAGAGACCAAAATGATATGTAACTTTCGAGAACACTACAAAAACAGGTTGAATCCAAATCGGTGGATGGTTCCGAGTCGTTCCAGTTCGCTGAAACCATAATCAAACCTGAAATATTTACCGGCGAGCGGAATACGTATTCCAATGCCGATTCCAGGAAGTTGGAATTCTTCGATACCAAAACGGTAACCGAGACGGAACATCAAAAGTTGATTCCACCCATATTCCGCGCCGACGTTGACATTTTCAGCATTATCGCTGGGGTTGCTCAGTTCGGCAGAAAGTTGAAGCGAATTTGCGGAATCGGAGCGCAACAGTTCATACATGAAGGAGAGGTGGAATGTTGTTGGCGTCTCAATTCTTTCGAATTCAGACTCGGTCCTTGTCGGGTTTGCCGCAATCACCTTGCGATCGATCGTGCCCGTTGGTTTAGCATCAAAACCGAAATTTCGAATCGCGACAGCCATTTGAGCACCCGTAGATCCGATTCGATAGAATACACCCAGATCGAAAGCTATCGTCGTCGCCGTTACACCGATCACGCTTTCACGTATGTATTTCGTGGTGATGCCGTAGCTGAACAGATCAGTCAGGGCCTGGGAGAAAGTCAAACCGACTGCCACGTCGGTCAGGCTGAATGTCTCACCGGTTCCAAAAGGCTGAAACTCTGTGGTTACGTTCATCTCGCCAGAATCCATGGCCTGAATACTGCCTCCGATCGTGATTCCGGTATTCTTTAATTTAAATACTGCCGCGGCCATCGAAAGAGTTACATCAACGACGTATGCTGTCTGATAAAGTCCGATTTGTGTGCCCGTCAGTTGAGCGGCAAGAGCAGGATTCCAGAAAAGTACACTTGCGTCATTTGCAGAGGCGACAACAGAATTTCCGAGGGCGGTAGATCGAGCGTCAACAGGAATTTTCAGAAACTGAAATCCGGATGTGCCGGCTCTCTCGCCGCCGAGCGACGGAAGAATCTGCGCCTGCACCCGCGTTGCGGTGCACAGCGGCGCAACGGCAATCAACAGACCGACCAAAACAAGGTGAGAGGCCGATGATGACAAAAGGCGATATGAACGCATCAGGTGTGTCATTCAGAATCGCAGCGCCAGTCCGATCATGATATGCCGTTGAGGCAAGAACCGCGCAGGATTAAAAGGAGGTCTTCCGATTGTGTTCGGATCCTCATATCGCGGATCCCGTGTGCCGGAGTTCACGTCAAAATCCGGATTATCACGAAGCGCCGTGAAGTCGGTTGTGTTCTCGTCGACATCCGGGTATGCTTCGCCCGTAACCGGGTTGATGATTATGCCGTTGTTCTGATCGAACAGATTGGTGATATTAACGGAAAACTCCAGGTCAGCGCCGGTTAAACGAAAGGTGCGGATAAAATTAAGATCAAACCATAACCATTCCTTTCCCAGCTCAGAGAGGCGTTTTGACGGGTCTGAAACCGTGTCATAAATCGGTCGCCAGTCCTGCTCGCCCGTGAACGGATTCACTTCGCGACCCTTGAATTCAACCGGCGTGTAGCGCTGGCCGCTTCGATACGTACTGGAGATAAAAAGCGAAAAGTTTCGCAGACCGGGAATACCGAGAAAATTTCCGGGTCGGCGGTGCGTGAACGTAACATTGGCTTTCACATCGACAGGTCGATCCCACGCAAGAGGCGTTTCAAACGTGTTGTCGATATCACCATCCGCAAGGAATTGAGCCAGTGCATCGTTACTTGTCGAACTGAGCCCTGTCGCCCTTGAAAACGACCCCCCTATCTGTCCCTGGAGCCAATCACTGAATCGTTTGAGGTATCCGAGTTCGATTCCTTTTACACGCGCAAAATCTCCGTTGATTCGAAAAGCGCGTGATACTTCGCGTCCCGTGGGATCTGGCACAAGTACATTGGTTACGGTGATAAAATCAAATTTATCTCGCCAGAATGCGGTGACCGTGAGGGCATCGTCACTGGAAAATTGAGTTCGCAGGCCCAGTTCGTAAGAGATATCGACTTCCTGATCCAGATTCGGGTTGCCCAGGTCGGAGAAAAACGAACGGTCCTGGAAAAACGGATCCAGACCCGTATACAAAAACGTGGGGTGCGGAGTTTTAGTCGAATGTCCGTAGTTGAAAAAGAGTACCTTGTTTTCCTTGATAGGGAAGGACACCCTGATCTTGGGAAGCAGTCTGAACTTGGTCCGGAGACCGAAGAAATTAACGGTTGAATTGATATAATCCTCCCGGATTGAATCGAGTATCGGTGCGGTGGGGTCCTCGATGAGATCGTCAACGTACTTGCCCGGCGACCAGTATTCGAAACGAGCGCCAAGATTGGCAATCAGCCCCCGGTAACGAATTTGCTGGGTTCCGAAAAGAGCTCCGCGTCTCGGTTTCACACGCCAGATATCCGAGCTCGACCCGAGACGATCCGTGCTTTCTGCAGATTCCCCTTCTCCGATGGGTGCTCCAACCCAGGGACGAATAATATCGATCCACTGATAATCATTGAACTTTGCTTCAAAACCAACGGTGAGTCGGCTGTTCTTGTCATCCGAAAATCTTGTATAGGAACCCCGGAATACAATTTCCTCTGCAAAGTGGTCGTGAAATCGAGTGGCGATTCCTCCGTTGTTGACAAGTCCGGGACCCGGCAGTACAAAGAGCGCATTAGGATCGAGGGGTTGCCCATCTGCATCTACGAACACGTTGGGTGGAAAAGTCACAATGCTCGCTGGATCCAGTTCGGACGATACGTTGGTCGGCCGCCAGTTTCTTCCGTTGGCGTCGGCCCGGAGTTTGGTAAACAAGCGACTGAGCTGCAGTTCATAAAATGATTTGTTATTCAGAACGTGGGACCACATGACAAAAGCAATATTGTTGTCGTGTGCGTAGGTATTCGCATCCTCCGGCGAGAGCACAAAAGCATATTGGAATCCGGGAGCGACGATCGCGTCGTTTCCGGTTACCTGTAACATGCGCGTATTCTGATTGACCGTGTACGAGCGCTGGTAAGAAGCCTGGAGTTTCTTTCCGGGGTCGAAAGAGTAGGTCAGTTTTGATACGCCATTCCAACGATTACCGGTTCGAGGGATCCAGAATGTCGAACTGTAGAGGGACGTTCGGACCTGATCAGGCGTGGACACGAGTCTGGTAAAGCCGTCTGAAACGTTGACTTGCGTAGAGAGAAAGAAATGAAGCTTCCCACGGACAATCGGCCCGCCCAGGCTGAATTCGTAAATCGACTCGTTGAAATTGGAATTCGCATCGTCGTTGAAGCCGAAGTTATCCATTTTTACCGACGCACTGCCCGCAAACGTATCAGTCCCGCTGCGAGTCCGTACCGAGACCACTCCGGACGTGGCGTCACCTATTTCTGCGCCGATGCCACCGGTTGTCAGCTCAATATCGCGGATGCTGCCGGATCCCACTTCAAGCCCAAAGCCGGTTCCTGCGAGAGGATCTTTGGCCGAAACTCCGTCTACGATGAACCCGGTTTCGTCGGCACGACCGCCCCGAATGAAGATGCCTGTCGGATCCATAACGACACCGATTTGCGTGGCAACGGCCGCCTTTACACCCCGCAGGTCCGCGACTTTCAACTGTTCGTTGGAAAGCGTCTGAGTGGAAGAAGAGTTCTCGACGTCTACAAGGGGTTTTTCTCCAATGATGACAATTTCTCCTTCCGTGGATAACACGGCTTCGTTGAGTTCGGCGTTGAGCGTGGTCACCTCGCCGTTTCGTACTACGATACCGGTGAACTGCACGGTTTCATATCCGATGTAACTGAATCGGATAGAAAACTCTCCACTTGCTATCCTTTCAATACGATACCGGCCCTCGACGTCGCTGGCTGTTCCCAGCACCGAGCCGACCACGATGACGTTGACTCCGATCAACGATTCACCCGTTTTGGCGTCGGTAATAACCCCCGCGATCGTTCCCTGACCGAGGGCGCTCAGCGAGAACGTGCTCTGCAGCACGATCAGAACGAGAAAACCGACTGTGGCGCGGAGGATCCCTGTTATATGCTGAACTGTGCTTCGCATTATCGTGGGAAGCCCAGGCTTTCGAGCATCATCTTGATGGCCGTTCGCGGTGCTTCCAGATCATCATTGTCACCTTTGAGTCGGGGGGCTCCGGTGAAGTCATTCAACAAAGGAAGTACAAAGAGTCCCACCCGCTGATCTGAACTGATCGACGCTACAGTTACCGGGCCAGCCCAGTCTGTCAGACTCCCACCTCTTGTAATCGCTTTGTATTGCGCTGAATACAGTGGAATGACGTCAGTTGTACCGACCGCGTAGGGTAATGTATTTAGAATTACTCCACCCGTTTTTAAAGACGGAAGTTCACTTCCAGTCCCTGGTAAAGGATTCAATGGTAAAATTTTTGCATTCGTCAATAATCTTAGAGACTGTCGCAGGCTGTCTGGAAAAGATATCATGCCCGAGATCGGAAGAAGTAGAATTGCGGCGTTCCCGATATTGTCTTCGGAATTCACGGGAAGTGAAATCGGAGAATGAACCATCAATTTTCCACCATTGTTAAAGAACTGGTCCATCACACCTGCGGCGAATGGAAGATTATCCGTTGTTACTGAATTGGTTGTGTTTGTTGAAACCCAATATATATACTTGAACTGGGCTAACATTCGAGCGAGTGTCGGGTTGGCATTGGGTGGCAGTTGGTCTGATCGAGGCACGAGTCCTCCTGCGCCGGTAACAAAGGGAGTTGTAATTATCCAGGTATCAACAGGCATATCAACCGGCAAAAACTCACGTAGAAGTGCTTGATGGAACAACATGACGGTTGGATTCAGGGCTGTCCGGTAGTCATTTACATACAAAACTTCGCTGGTTTGTTTTTTAACGTACCAAGTCAATCGCTCCAAGGTACTCGTGGTGTCCGTAGCGTCAATCGCCCGGATATACAGTGTATTTTCGGCATTGAGGAGTAGTCCGGGGACGAACAAATCTGTCGGAACGAACCCGCGGCCTATGAAAACACGAGCGTCCACCTCGGTGCGGGTCTGGTCATTGATGTCTATCTGAGCTACAAACGACGCAAAATCTGTGTCTGCAGGAAGATCCACAAACTTGGTACTGTCATTAAGACTTACCTGAATGGCCTTGATATTATCGGTTCCCTCCGGGTCTTCAGCAAACCAGGCAACCGACATCACAGAGAACGATGTATCTGGAGGCAGGTCGAACGGGCTGAACCGTATGGTCGGAGGGCCATTCTCAATAGGGAATACCGTTCGTGCGGGTGTGGGGTCTTTCGCACCCTGGTCGTCGATCGAACGCGCCTCATATACGACGTTCGCCTCACGGTCGCCTCGGGGAATAGGCAGCAAAACCAGCGTGTCTGTCGCTACGGTATTGGACCATCCTTCTTCGGGACCCGGTCTCTCGAACTCATTATAGAAACGAATATCGTACGACTGTACAAAACCATCCGGATCGTCTCCGGACCATGAAACCTGTATTGTACTCGTAAACCGGTCGGCCCCCTCAAGGTTGTCGACAAGAGAGGTGTCCCGGACGCTCAGTGCGGTGTTTGGAGGTATATTTTCGAACCGGTCTCCTGAGATGCTCGAATCGCAGCCCATCCAGAACACTACAATGGCTGCTGCAATGCCGGCAAGGGATGTTGTATTCGATAATCTGCTCAAAGAAATGGCTCTGGGGTGTGACGCTGAGGATAGACCTCAAATCTGCAAAAAGGGAGGGCCACAGATGGGGACGGCCGGGCTGGCCGTCCCCCGTGGTCTCAAAACATACTGCTCGATTATTTAAGCAGCGTCATTTTCTTGAACAGTGTCTTGCTGCCGGAGGAGATCCGATAGATGTACATGCCGCTCGACAGATTACGGGCATCAAACTCCACGGTATGCGATCCTGCGAACCGTTGACCATCGACAAGGGTGGCCACGCGACGTCCAAGAGTATCAAACACCTCCAATGTGATGTGCGTCGTTTCATCGACCTCGAAATTTATCGTAGTCGTCGGGTTGAACGGATTCGGATAATTCTGTTCGAGGATAAACGTAGACGGCACTTCGTCGTTTTCCGTGGCAACATTGATCACCGGACCGATATCAGCGAAAGTTTGAGGGACAATCTTGAAATTGCCGAAAGAGTAGTGCAACGGGCCCTGGACAAACTCCAACTGTTGGAACTCTGCGAACATAACGGCTGGATCATTACCTGAATAACTCACTGCGTCCGCATGGTCGTCCACACGAAGGTTACTCGCACCTCCGTCAGAGGAAATATTGAACTCGCCGAAGGGGCCACTATTGGGTCCGTCTGCATTGGTGGCCGTAATATGAGCCCCTTCAACACGAACCGTCATTCCTTCGTGTGCCTCTGCGATATCTCGATCAGACAAAAAAGTCGTACTCACTACTTTAGGAGCAAAGGGCGTGGTTGATCCTTCGACCGTGTACGTGACATTAGTTAGTCTGGTTAATCCATTGGATTCTTCAATACGGGCGCGGGTAATCCTTACCTGAGTGCCAACCGGTTCCATTCCAAGGTCGTTCTCACGGTAATAGATAGCGGACCATGTACCGCTCGCATCCGTATCCTGAAGGTATCCGTCGCTGGAAAAACGCCCTTCTTGTTGCCACTGAATTACTGCAGTTACATCCATATCCAGCGTCCATCCCGTAAACGGACTGTCTCCTTCAACGTCGTCGAGTGTTCTCTGGAGGTGTTCAATGTCGCTTATACCACCATCGATCACTCGATACTGAAAAATCTCTGACGTGAAGTTACCCCCACCATCATCGGCGGCATCTACCCAGAATGTAACATACGCTCCATTGGGCTGTGCGTCGATTTCAAACGGATACGTATCTCCAGAAGGAGGAGCGATCGGGTTGTTCGAAAACACAGTTGCGTCTAGATCAGTGAAATAATTAATCTTCGCAGACGAAAGGAATCGACCTTCGGCAATGATAATATCGACGGCGATTATGCCCTTGTCCGTGCTTCCAGGAACAGTATCAAAAACGACTTTCGATACCTGGATGGGTGCTTCAAGGATCTCAAGATCACTGTCATCCATCGGATTGAGTGCCAATATCTCCCCGTTGGGTACTGCGAGTTGGAAGGGGTCACTTCCCCCACCGCCCGTGTAGGTCAGAAATCCTTGGATATTGATCGTCGAACCAGGAACGGGCGGCGCGAAAGCTTCGCTGTGTTTATTGAAATTGTCAGGGTAGTCACTGCGGTCGTTCCGGTACCGAATAGACGTGTCGTACAGCGATACCGATGTTCCTCCGGCATTCACGTTGTCGTCAGTCGTCCAGTTCCAGTCCGGCCGATCGGTATCGGAAGAACGCTGAAGGAGAGTGGCGTTTTCGAAGCGCACAAAATTCCCTCTCAGGTTTGAGATATTGTCCCAGTTGACCTGAACAGCTCCTCCCGACCCCATATCTTTGTTTACATCTGCGGTTGAGACGAGAATCGGATCAAAAATTGGACTACCTCCATTCGGGTCTATGAATCCGTCCATAAATGTGGAAGAAGTTATGGAGATGGGCTGAAGCTGAAGCGTCGGTCGAAAGTGGCCAATATTAGCGACAATGGTTTGATCGATATCTGCAGCATACACCGCAGATTTTTCTATTGCTGCCCGTGAAGCTAAAATGCCCAGATCGGTCGGTGAAACAGAAGAAAAA
>JACZYD010000018.1 GCA_022571255.1 Bacteroidota bacterium | reverse complement strand
CCTTCGCAATGATTTCACCGTTTACATTCTGATTTTGGCAAAGAATTTGCGTCAGGAAGTGTACTTCCTGTCTACGATGAGATATCGTTCTTCTCGTTGGGTAATCACTGTCGGCGCAAGCTTGTGAGCATTTAGACGGCTCTCACTTCGTGATCGAGGCTTAATTACATACCCAACAAAAAGAGAGCGATGAAGTCCAAATCAGAGAAAATCGTAGCCAGATTCTGGAAAACGATAAATAAATGTGATCCTGATGACTGCTGGGAGTGGCAAGGGAAAAGAGATCGAGACGGATACGGGGTGTTTCAGTACAATCTGAAAGACAGAAAAGCACACCGAACGGTATACGGGTTAACACATGCTGGTGATCAGCCACCCGTTGTGATGCACCTGTGCGATAATCCCGCCTGCTGTAATCCGAGGCATTTACGTGGCGGTAGCCAGTTACAGAACATGCAGGACAAGGTGAGTAAGGATCGCCAGGCCAGAGGTTCACGTAACGGAAGAGCCAAGCTGACGGAAAAGGACGTGAAGAGCATAAAGGCGGCGCTAATCTGGCCGTATCAGAGCCACGCCGAAATAGCCCGCCACCACGGGGTGTCCAAGAGCGTGATTCGAGACATAAAAAATAGAAAGACCTGGTCCCACGTCAATATGCTTGATCTTGTTGATATCCGCGTTGAATGATGCCGCGAATCTCCGTAACTTTGGCGCCTGCAATGACCATGTGCTCCCGGCCCAAAGCTCGCGGGGCGCAGTACTCAATCACCACCGGTGATCTGGTATTCGTGGTCTCAACTGCACGGATAGTGCACGTATGCGGAATTGGCATAAATGCCAGAAGGCACAAAATCGCCTTATGCGCGTCAGAAACGCATACGGAGAGGTGGGTGAGTGGCTGAAACCACTGGTTTGCTAAACCAGCGTACCTGTTACAGGGTACCGAGGGTTTCCACCTGAGATCACATCCGGCGCAGTACATTCCTGACAAGTTGACAAAGAACTTCCAGGCAAAATGAAGAAAGGCCGCGTCAAGAAGATCAAGCAGATTCCGCTCTGAAACCTCTCGGCGGCGCAAGAACAAGCATCAAGATTTTAGGGCGTCTCCCTGCGTTATTCGAGTATTCAAAACCTGAAAATCCGGAAACAAGTGGAGAGAAATAATTTTGACGATCTCTTCTCGGATTAGCTTTCCTGTAGGTGGTAAATTGCACCTTCACTGAACATAAAATTCCCTTTAATCCAGGGGTTTGGGTGTCGTGACTGCAGGCCTATTGCAGGCCAGCATTTATTGCTGGTTGTACTGAGAAGCGAAAAACAGCTTATTCAGGCCATTTAGGCACATTGGAGGGGTGGCAGAGTGGTTGAATGCGCTGGTCTCGAAAACCAGTATACCTGTACGGGTATCGAGGGTTCGAATCCCTCCTCCTCCGCACAAAAAAGCAAGCCCCGCAAAGCGAGGCTTGCGGGCGCGACTGGCGCAATTCGGAGGAAGCTTGTTTCCGAAAGAAATCGACAGGCGAGCCTCCATGCGAACATCTTAAGCATGAGGGCTTTCTTTTTTGTGGCTCCCGTTCAGGGCTAAAACCAAGTGAAGCGAGGCTCAATCCCATTTATGGCGAAAGCGAGAATAAACCCAACGCTGTGGAAAGACTTGGCGAGCAAAATATTCACCGCTCAAAGCCAAAGCCCGAATCAAATCCTCTTTGACTAATTAGTGTTAACTGGTCCTGGTAAGGGAATCGCCCTATTGCACGACACTATAGCAGCTGCAAACCGCATACCCTTTAAAATATTCATCCAACGGAACTGCGCACGCTGCAGAGACGGGTAAAAGAATGGCGTATTGAGCAACTAAAACGACCCCTACACGAGTGGAGCGCGGGCGATTCACTGCCCGCGGCAGACGCCATAGAAATCGTTGTACATTGCGAAAGTCAATAC
The DNA here is from genome assembly GCA_022571255.1 of Bacteroidota bacterium. Taxonomy (GTDB): domain Bacteria; phylum Bacteroidota; class Rhodothermia; order Rhodothermales; family UBA10348; genus N075bin62. The sequence continues at coordinate 34,352 of JACZYD010000018.1, read as the reverse complement.
GGAAATGAGAGCGTTCGGTAAGAATATTAACGAGGCTATACGGGATGTCCACGCATTCCTCTGCCTGGTTCTGCGTGCAGACGCCTCGCAAACCGAGTACTCGCTCAGATTCTTTTGCGGCCCGGAATTACAACGGAAGCGGCGGTGCTGGGCCGAGTCGATTCGCACTTTTATGCGTTCGCCGCAGTCCCATTCTTGCGATTCTGCCCGATAACGTCTTTATTGGAGCGATCGATGAGCTATCACGCACAATCATAGCTCTCATTCCCACCATTCCGAGCATTCCATGGCTACCGGAGTGCGGCGGTCAATTCAAAGAGGTCAATGATGCGACGCAAACAGATCAGACTCGTCGGGTTCGTTTCTATAGCCCTTCTACTCCTTGCGCTTCTATTGTACACACAGATGGGGATCACATCGACTTCCTCTTCAACTCCGATCGCGCTCGCGACATTAATATCGGACGCGGATGGATCCCGTCTATCGCCGTCTCTCAGTTTTATCCGAAATGACGGCCAGCTTGATTCCAGCGTTCGGTTTCAGGTAACGTCTGCCGGTCATACCGTTCTTTTTAAAAGACTCAGCATCGAATTCCGTCGATCCTCGTTCTCAGACACAGGTGAGTCAGGCCGAAACGAAGTTATTGTGACTTTCGAAAATGCATTAACCGGAGGTATTCTTACGGGACATGGTCAACTTTCCGGCACAGCGAATTTCTACCACGGAAATAATCCTGCGAAATGGCAAACTCACGTTCCAACGTTCGAAGAAATACGATATGAAGGACTGTACGATGGAATCGATATGGTGTACACCGGTGCATCCGGCACGTTGAAACGGGAATTTATTTTAGCGCCCGGCGCAGATCCAGGAGTGATAAGGATGATTTACGACGGAGTCGACGCAATGTACCTTCGGCGCGATGGCGTGCTGGTCATTGAAACGCCACTTGGCCGACTGACAGAATCCGCGCCAGTGCTTTATCAGGAGATTGGTGGCGAGTCGCTCAGCGTGACCGGGGCGTTCAAACTCCTCGCCGATCGAACACTCGGATTCGAGGTCGGCACGTACGACGTTGACTTTCCACTTGTAATCGATCCGGACTTGACATTTGCGTCATACCTGGGGGGATCAGGTTTCGACCGAATCAGCAGTATGGATACAAACGCAGAGGGACATTTTTTTGTGGGAGGTGTTACGAATTCGGCTGATTTTCCTCTGGTAAACGCCCATCAGGCTGTTCTGGGGGGTGGTTTTGTAGACCTTTTTATCACCAGAATCGATCCGGCCACAGGCACGATTCTCTACTCCACTTTTTTCGGTGGTAGCGACTCGGATGGACTCTCGCGTCTGCAGGTCGATGACGCTGACAATGTATACATAGTCGGAAGTACGTCTTCCGCTGATTTCCCGACTTTAAACGCTGTTCAGGCAGCGAGTAATGGTGATGGAGAAGCAATTGTCGCCAAGTTTGCGCCTGATGGGACGTTATTGTTTTCAACATATCTGGGTGGCGATGCCCGTGATTCTGCCTCGGATCTCGACTTGGACAGTGACGGGAATGTGTGGATAACTGGCTCGAGTAAATCGTCTGATTTCCCGACTACTCCAGACGCCCTGAACGGATCGCCGCTGGGGGACCAGGACGCGTTCATTACAAAACTTTCGGGGGATGGATCCCTCGTTTTATACTCGACATATCTAGGGGGAATCGGCAGCGACTCTGGCAACGGAATCTCCGTTGACGCCGCTGGTGATCTGTTCGTCTCAGGAGGATCGGCTTCGACAGACTTCACAGGCGTGCCGTCCGGTGGAGGCTCTGCGGCTTTCGTGGTAAAACTGAGCAATGATGGAGTCAACCCGCCCTCAATTGCGGGGATCTGCACGGCCGATGGTACCGGATTCGATTCGGCCTCACACCTTGTCGTCGACGAATTCTATGCCTACTTCGGTGGCTCAGCCGGAGAGGGTCTGCCAACCACACCCGGCGCACACCAACCTGACTTCGGCGGCGGCGGCGGCGATGGAATGATCGGAGCCTGTAAAAAGGCCACCATGGAAATCGCCTATCTGAGTTATGCAGGCGGACCGGATTTCGATTTTGTAACCTCGTTGGACTTGCGACCTGCCGGCGCAGGAAAAGGCAAGATCGGGCCCTACCGTGCAGAAGTGTATTTCGCTGTGTTGAAATCTGCACTGGACGAGGTCAGCGAGTTTTGGGGAATGACATTTGGAACCGGGAATCCTGTCGTAGACCTCTTTCTCTTGGTCACTGCGATCAATCTGATTGACTCCTATGCGAATACGGAGATGGCGCAAGTTAAAGCCGATGAAAGCGAGGCGCACGTGGTCGGTGGAACCCGAAATACGGCCATACCGATAACAGGCATGCCGATTCAAAACACTCTCGCGGGTGGTTTCGACGGCCTCATGGCCTCTTATGGGCTTGTGCTTCCTCCGGGAGGCATCATCGGATTCAAATTCATGGACCTGGATGAAGACAGGGAGTTCAATAATAACGACTATGTCGTGGAGGGGATAGTGTTCGAACTGCTCCAGAATAACCTTTCCATCGCTCAGAATACCACAGATATCTTTGGCACATTTGGATTCAGCGACCTCGAACCGGGCAATTACCAGGTCCTGGAATTAATTCCTCCGGGCTTTTTCCTTACAGTTCCAGACAACGCGCTGGTCGACGTAATAGTCGAATCCGGAAAAACAACGGGCCCCCTCGTATTTGGTAACGGCGCTAATCTTGACTATGGCGACCTGCCTGATCCACGTGATGATCTCGCCGGACCGTGCCCGATTGGGGGCCCGCTTTCCTGTTACAGGACGGTCGCCAGCGTTCAGGGAGCAGCGCATGTCATGCACGCGCAATCGATCATTCTCGGTGCACGCATTGACGCGGATCCCGATGGGCAACCGACCGAATTCGCCGACGGAGATGACGACAATCTCAGCAGTATCGGTGGTGAGGATGATGAGGATGGTTTAATCTCTTTCACTGTTCTGGAAGGGGGCATTTTTCAGATCACGGTTCTGGTGGCGGACGCGTCCGGAATTGGTGGAAATCTTTCTGTTTTCATAGACCTTAACGAGGACGGAGTCTTGAATGACGGCTCTGTACCGGGAGGCGAGCGAGAACGAGTGATCTCCACAGCCGTAGACGACGGAATAAATATTCTTCAGTCGCTACCAGGGACGATTCAGCCGGGAGATGTCATAAAATATATTCGTTTGAGGATTGCATCACAGGTCGTTCGATTCGCGTGGGGACTGCAATTGGACGGGGAAGTCGAAGACTATCACCGTTCCGCCATTGATACCGCTTTTGAATTCGAAGGTGAATCTGACCTCCCCGAGTCGTATACGCTGTTCCAGAACTATCCCAATCCATTCAGCGAAAGCACTTCCATCCGGGTCGAGCTTCCGATTCGGGAAAATGTCTCTCTTACGATTCATGATGTACTCGGAAGAGAGGTCAGGATTCTTCAAGATGGAGTACTTCCTCCGGGGCTGCGCGAATTCGTTTTCGACGCTACGGGTCTAACCAGCGGCGTCTACTTCTACACGCTAAAAACGGCCAGATATTCTAAAACCAATCGAATGCTCCTGATTCGTTAATCGGAAACCGCATTCCCGTGTTCGCTTCCTCGCTCGTGTAGTGCGGAGTTGATCCGTTTCAGGGGACAGTTATGGGTTTGGTTTTCTGGTTCGTTTAAAGGAATTTATTTTCAAAGGCTACGGGTGATTTATAATCGAGTGATGAGCGCTGCCGTTTTGGATTATACCATGCTTCAATAAATTCAAAGATGGCCATCCGGGCCTCTGATGAATTCTTGAATCGTCTTCGGTCAAGCAGTTTGCACTCGAGCGTTGTAAAGAAACTTTCGCACATGGCAGTATCGTAGCAGTCGCCAGCAGTGGCCGCGGCGATGGCGTCCTGAAGTGATACGAACGCATCTGTCCACGACGTGCCGTCATTCTTTCCTGTGGCTGACTGATCGACAGCATAATGGTCTGAGATTTTGCACTATTTCCCGTCGGGAGACCCCACACGACCAGTAGAAGTATGGAGATATAAATGCGTTTTCTATTCACAACCGAAACTGTTCGTCGAAATGATTTGAACGAAATTGTCTTTACTCGGTCTTCTTTTTCTAACACCAGGATCCTATTTGTTTGAATAGGAATATAATCGCTCTTAATAAAGGCGGTTTCTTGCCCATCTCGATGCGATTCTGTACCTGTCGGTCAGTTCCGGGCGGAATCCGGGAGCCGCCCGTTGCCGTCACAATTTCCAGGTCTGTCGCCACCGTGCAAACTTCAAAACGTGCCGAACCATCCGAACGACGCGACTCAACTCCCGGAGCAAGACGCGTCCGGGAAAACACTTCGTAGGGTCCAGCGAAGTCCAACACGTCGACTTCATCGGATAGAAAAATTCCGACTCTGACAATTCCCACCTTTTTATTCTCTTTTGGTCAGGATCGTTTTTCGAACAATCATAGTCATGCTCTGGCTTCCGCATCAGTCCTGAGTGATTGCCTGTACATCCTTGAATCGATGCATCCAATCCGCTACATTGGTAGAGACTCAGACCCAAATACAAAGAATACGATGGCAACATACGTCCTTACCGTAAACGGTGTCGAACACAGCGTGGAAGCTGAGCCGAAGATGCCCCTTTTATGGGTCCTGCGAGATGTGATCGGCCTCACGGGTACCAAATATGGGTGTGGAATCGGACAGTGCGGTTCGTGTACCGTCTTGCTCAACGGTTCGCCCGGCCGATCGTGTCAACGGTCAATTTCTTCCATCGGAGACGAACGCATAACAACCATCGAAGGACTCTCGGAATCCGGTGATCATCCGCTGCAGGTGATGTGGGATGAACTGAACGTTTCACAGTGCGGCTTCTGTCAGCCAGGTCAGATCCTGACCGCGTTCGCCATGCTTCGCTCGAGGCCGAATCCGACGGATGCAGATATCGATCGAGAGATGTCTCGCAATCTGTGTCGATGCGGAACGTATATCCGGATCAAGGAAGCCATAAAACAGGCTGCCGGCCTGGTGGAGGATTAAGCCATGAAGAAAATCAGCAACGGCCTTCCGTTCATGCTTGAAGCCCTGGGAATTGATCCTGTGACCGGAACGAAATTTGATCCCTTTACACACGTTCGCAATAATGGACGTGACTCGCGCACGGTCATTCTCAACCTGTCTCGTAGAAGTTTTCTAAAAACGTCCGCGCTAGCGGGCGGCAGCGTATTTGTACTCGGCCTTGGAACGGGTTTCCGGGCGCAAGATTCTCCGGATGTTATGGAGACAGGCACCCGCGAAGAAGCTGTCTCTGACTCCGAATTCAGACCTAATGTATTTGTTGCTCTTCACGAAAATGGGGACGTATTTATCGTCAACTCCCGCTCGGAAATGGGGCAGGGGGTTCGAAGCAGCATACCGCCGCTTATCGCGGACGAAATGGAGGCCGATCTGGAACGTGTTCATGTACTGCAGGCAGATGGAGATGCCATGTACGGTGATCAGAACACCGACGGATCGACCAGCATTCGAAATTTTTTCGATGACTGGCGAAAAGCCGGTGCAACGGCGAGGGTAATGCTCGTCTCTGCCGCAGCGGCCGATTGGGGGGTCCCGGCAGAAGAGTGTGAGGCGGAAAATCACGTGGTTTATCACCGGGCGTCTGGTCGTGAGGCAGCATACGGAGACCTGGCTCGAATGGCGGCGGAGCAGCCGGTCCCGGAAGATCCTGCGTTCAAACCGCGGGAGAAATGGCGCTATATCGGGAAAGAAATCCGAGGTACGGATAATCGAGACATCGCTACCGGTAAAGCAGTCTACGGGCTCGATGTCAAAGTGCCGGGAATGTTATATGCCTCGGTGGAGCACTGCCCGACCATCGGCGGGACCCTGATCAGTTACGACGCCGCAGAAACATTGAAAGTACCAGGTGTCAGGGAGGTTGTGAGTTTACCTCTTGCCTCTGCTTCTCCCGGATTCGGATCTCTCGGAGGCCTGGCTGTTGTGGCAGAAAACACGTGGGCCGCCTTTCAAGGCCGGGAAAAACTGATTGCCGAGTGGGATCTCGGAGACAACGCCAGTTACGAATCGGCGGCGTATCGGGAGACTCTCGAGGCCAGTGTGAAAGCTCCTGGTAAAGTAATCCGGAAGACGGGAGACGAGGCCGCCGCGTTCGATTCGGCTGCGACTACCATTGAAGCGAGCTATTATGTTCCCATGCTGGCACACACTCCGATGGAGGTTCCTAACGCAACAGCGTGGTTCAAGGACGACGGCAGCTGCGAATGCTGGGCGCCAACCCAGGATGCACAGGGCGCGCGGGCTACCGTTGCGCAGACGCTTGAAATAGAGGAATCGAAAGTAACCATACATATAACGCTGCTCGGCGGAGGATTTGGTCGAAAGTCCAAACCCGATTTCATTTGTGAAGCTGCCCTGATTTCGAGAGCCGTGGGAGCGCCGGTAAAAGTGACCTGGAAGCGCGAGGATTGCATTCAGTTCGACTATTTCCACAGTCCGAGCGCTCAGTACCTGAAGGCTGGATTCGACGAAGATGGAAAGGCCGTTTCCTGGCTCCACCGTACGGCCTTCCCCTCCATCAGCTCAACCTTCGCGCCGGGCGTAAAATATGCAAGTGAAGGCGAGCTTAATCTCGGATTTACCACAGTACCGTATGATATCCCGAATATGTCGTGTGAGAATGGAGAGGCCATTGCTCATGTCCGGATCGGATGGCTCCGATCGGTCTGCAATATCCATCACAGCTTCGCCATCAATGCGTTTGCAGGGGAGATGGCGCACAGCGTCGGTCGGGATCAGGTCGAATATCTGCTGGAGCTGCTTGGACCCTCGCGAAGCCTGAACGACATGTTTCCCGAGAAGGGACCCTACGGCGAAAACCTTGAAGAAGCGCCGTATCACACGGGCCGGCTCAGAGCTGTGCTTGAGCGTGCGGCTCGAGAATCAGGCTGGGGCTCGCAAGCGCTCGGGCCAGGCGAAGGAATGGGCGCAGCTGTTCACTACAGTTTCGGGTCATACGTGGCCTGGGTAATGCGCGTGAAAGTCGAAAATAACACGGTTCGCGTGGTTCGCGCTGATGGTGTAATTGATTGCGGCACTTATGTCAATGCCGATCGTGTTCGTGCTCAGATGGAAGGCAATCTCGTTTTCGGACTGACTCTGGCTTTCAACGGGCGGATAACGGCTACGAACGGCTCGATCAACCAGAGTAATTTCCACAATTATCGTCTGCTTCGGATGGAGCAGACACCGGAAACGCACATTTATCTAACAGAGAGCGAGATGATTCCCGGTGGTGTCGGAGAGCCCGGGCTTCCTCCGGTTTCTCCGGCGCTGACGAACGCCATTCTGGCTGCGACCGGTTCGCCCGTTCGGGAACTGCCCGTCCGACTGGCATGAGTGCGTATGCCCGCGAGCGATAGAAGCGCATGAGCGAATCAGAACTCGACGAAGCTGATCTACAGGCGATCATTGAGGATCATGCTTCGCGGCAGCGGTACTTCGGGAAAATGGACGATCCCGATGTCGCAGCGTTCGGCTACAATCCGGTTTGCGGAGACCGCTATCAGATTTTCCTGAGACTCTCAGATGAATGCATCGTCGAGGTTCAATTCACTGGTTATGGCTGCGTTATTTCAAGAGCATCCGCCTCGATGATGACCGAGGTGCTCAGGAATCTCTCGCGCTCAGAGGCAGAAAGGCTGATCAAAGACGTGGAGAATGCCCTCGAACACGGCGCATCGCTGCCCGCCGGATTGCTCCCCGATCTTGTGGCGCTGCTCGGCGTCAGGCGATTTCCGAGCCGGATCAAATGTGTCACGTTGCCATGGCACGCAGCTCGCGCAGCGCTGGCCGGAGAGTCGATGGTAAGCACGGAATGATGGCAATGGCGCGCCCCGCGGCGACGAAAGGCTATGACGCGACCTACGGCGACGAACGGCAGTGACGTGCTCCACGGCGACGAACAGCGATGGCGCTTGTCGCCGATGTTACTTATGGTCGATCAATCATTTTTCCGGAGCGTCGAAATAATCTCCGCCATGATGCTGAGGGCGATTTCCGACGGCGTAGACGCTCCGATGTCGATCCCGACCGGTCCGTGGATGCGAGCGATTTCAGCCTCGGAAAATCCGGCCGTGCGAAGTCTGTTTCGTCGCTTTTCTTGGGTGCGTCGACTCCCGAGCGCTCCGATATAGGCCACCGGTGATCGCAGCAGAAGGTGAATGGCCGGGTCGTCGATCTTGGGATCGTGTGTGAGGAGCACCGCACAGGTGTGATCGTCGAGATTCAGCCCGGGAATGATGTCTTGAGGCCACGCCGTTTCGAGGCGAGACGGTAGTGTCGAAAAACGATCTGAATCTGTAAACACCGCTCTCGGATCCATAAGAATCGTTTCAAAACCCAGTGAACTGGCGTAACTGATGAGATGAACGGCAATATCGGCTCCCCCTACGATCAATAAACGCTCTGGCGCGTGGAACGGATGAATGAAACAGGTCAGTTCGTCGACGTCTGTTTCGCCGGGACTGGTCGCGTTGAGAGCAGCGGCAACCACATGTTCGGTGTCGGCGGGCCAGGTGCCAAGCGTTTTGTGGTCCGGTCTGATCAGGAGATTGTATTCCTGTCCGTCTTCAAGCGCCGTAACGAGAGTGACCCTCTCTCCGGCAGTTATACTCTCGATGAGCTCTTTTCCGAAATCGGGCAGTGTCTGGATCAGCACTCTGACGGATCCGCCGCAGCTCAGACCCACCGACCAGGCAGTGTCATCGTCTACGCCATAATCAATAATTCGGGCCGGCGCTCCCCGGATGATCTCAAGTGCTTCCTCCCGCACAGCGCCCTCAATACATCCGCCACTCACCGAGCCCACGAGGTCACCGGCAGACGATACGGCGAGCGTTGCGCCCGGGCGTCTTGGGGATGATCCCCAGGTCGATATCACACGGGCGATCACGAGCGATTTACCCGCGCCTTCCCACTTGATAAGAGTTGGTATCAGTGTTTTCAATACAGATCCTCCGGCGTATCTACGTCGCGCAATATTGCTGCATCTTCCACAGGGCACTCGATTACGGAGTCGCTGTTATTCTTCAGAATAGTACGGGCACCTTTGTCAGAAGGGATATTCAGGAGCGCCTCTCTGAACCGGGCCCCAAAAAGCACGGGATGGCCGCGATGTGAATCAAATGTCGGAACGATGATCGACTCCGGATCAAACATACTGCATATCAATTGGATCGTTTTTCGATGGATAAACGGCATGTCGCCCGGCCATATCAGGTACGCATCACTGCGGACATCTGACTCAAGATCTGCTTCAATTCCGGCGACCAGCGACGACCCCATCCCTGTATCATATAGGGAGTTGTAAACAATTTGGACGGGAAATGGAGCCAGTACTTTCTGGACACCGGACGCATCGTAACCCGTTACAACGATCACCTTTTCGAAATCCTGCTCTACGGCCGCACGGATGACGCATTCGATCATTGGTGTTCCGGAAATCGGCAGCAGCAGTTTATTGGTCAATCCCATTCGCGTGGAAGATCCGGCAGCAAGAATGATCGCACTGATGCGCGTTATGCCTTGGTGTTCAATCATTTAATCGCTGAAAACATGCCGGATTTTCTGTTTTCTCGGGTTCCGGACCGCTCTATCGAACAGATAACCCAGGGATGGCCGCGACAATGACCTCCCGGCGTCGGACGGTCAGTGCATGAATCCGTTGGTGTGCAGGGTGCTCGGTCGCCCCGGACCAGTATTCCTGGTATTCTCCGAGCGAACCGAAGCCCAGAAATCTCAGATAGTGCCATCCGTCTGACAACAGAAAACGACCCGTCGCTGAGGGAACACTCAACTCCCCATCTGCCGACAAGAGCGCAGTCGAGAGAGCATCTTCGAAAGCGTCTGTTTTACCCGGAAGGACTTGGTACCAGACGAGCGCCGTTATTCTTGATGCCGATGGGTCCCCGAGTCCGAGGGAGGGGAGCATCTCGATGAACTGGTCGGTGTGCCCCGAGCTGAGCGCGCCGATCTGGCCGTAGATCGCACCAAGGCTCTTGCCGGCCGCTGACGCGATGTCGCGCAGCGCGGCATTGGACACGTCCATTCCGGACATGCCCCTGAAAGAACTGATCGCGATCAGGTCGAGAGGAATCGGGCTTTCAATCTCGCGAAACGCTCTGAACGAGAGCATGGCGTCGTTGTTTTCATAGAGCGGAACCACTTCCTCACGATAGATCCTGATGGCCTCAGAGGTACTGCCCGGGAGGAACGAGAAAGTCACGATCTGCCGTACTTCTGACTCTGTTGGAGTCTGCAGGGTCACTGCTCTGGCGCTGAGGCTCGTAAGCCCCAGGCAGATTAATACAATTCGAAGAAAGTGCATGGGAAGGTAATCGCTTTCTTGGTGGGCTGCGCATCCGGTGTTTCCTGCAGACTGCGTCTGTGTCTCAAATCATTCAGCCGTGAAGGCGTACATCGTGTGGCTGGAGTATGTCTCGCCGGGCCTCAGAATGGTCGATGGAAAAGCTGATTGATTGGGTGAATCGGGGAAATGTTGTGTTTCGAGACAGAAACCGGAGCGGTGTTCGTAAACAACGCCTCCTTTTCCGACGAGCGTACCGTCAAGAAAATTTCCCGAGTAGAATTGAAGGCCGGGTTCGGTGGTGATGACAGTCATGATACGCCCGCTTGAGGGCTCGAAAACACGCGCAACCAGATTGAGACTGGTCGCCACGATCGGCAAGACAAAATTGTGATCGTATCCCCGGCCATATTCCAGTTGCTTGCCACCTGCATTGATTCTTTCGCCGATGGTTACGGGCTTGCGAAAGTCAAAAGGGGTGCCGTCCACTGCGCGGAGTTCTCCCGTCGGAATCATGTTGGAGTCAATGGGTATAAATTCGGCTGCGGTAATCATCAGTTCGTGACCGAGAATGGAATTGGAAGCCGGACCGGCAAGATTGAAATAAGTATGTTGTGTCAGATTGACGGGTGTGGCTTTGTCCGTGGTGGCTTTGTAACTGAAGACCACGCGGCTGTCGGGCGTAAGGCGATACTTCACTTCCACCGACAAATTACCCGGATAACCCTCTTCGCCGTCCGCACTCTCGTATTTGAAAATGACGCCGTGATTTTCCTCGTCTGAGAATGGCTCGGCGTCCCAGAGCACTTTGTCGAATCCAACGAGACCACCATGCAGGTGGTTGGCTCCGTTGTTCAGAGCAAGTTCGTAGTTTTCTCCATCCAGGGAAAATCGACCTTCAGCGATTCGATTGCCGTACCGGCCAATTATCGCCCCGAAATAAGGTGTATTCTCCAGGTAGGACTCCAGGCTGTCGAACCCGAGCACAATGTCATCGAATTTTCCATTCCTGTCGGGCGCCGTAAGCGAGGTAATTATTCCACCATAGTTGGTGACGTCCATTTTCATCCCGGAGGGGCTCACGATATGGAAGAGCGTAACCTCTCGACCATCAGGCAAACGACCCCATGAATCTGATGTAACTCCAGCGACGACGTCAGGGGCCTGGGGTTCGCATCCGAATAGAAACAGACACGTAAAGATCACGGAAATGGTAACGAATTTACGCATGGCAATGATGAATGGAAGTGAGAGCCTGTCGCCATTAAGTTACCAGATCTGAATCTCAGTTGCCCCCGATAAAGAGGGAAGGTTGTGTTTAAAATATACCCGAATTGCGATCGTTTCGATGGCGTCGAAGCGCAGAGTATTTCTCGCCATTGTTTGCGGGGACTCCGGCAGTTGAACTACGTGATCTACCGGAACCCATTTTCCATGCCGGAGTGCGGCGATGCGCAGCGCACGCGGAGCTGAAACCGTACTGTCTATGCGGCCCAGATAACGTGGAGAGTCGCCCCACAGGTAAACATCCACCTGCGAAACGATTCTGGGTGCGTCAAAATCGATCTGTATCCAGTCTTCTGAATCGGGAGTTTCTCCCTCGGGTCTGAGGGCGGTCCAGCGATTCGCCTGGTAGGTTGTAAAGCCGAAAGACCCATCAATCAAAACTCCGAGTTTATTTGGATCCGGAGCAACGGACGAAGAGAGACGGGGAAAGGATGCTCCGTCAGGATTGAGAGCTAGATTTCGGGGCTGCCCGATCGGTAAATTTATCTGCGTGCCGGCCGGAGTCCATGCTTCGATTTCCGAGAGTCCGGTAAACCGATTGTCGGCGTGTTTGAAAAGAACGCGCAAGCCTTCGGTATCAAGTGCATCGAACGATATGGTGTTGGCACGGTGGCCCGTTGAACGTTCGGGATGACGTTTGATCTCGTTGATCGCGGTCCATCGTTCGCCACGTAGTGCTTCGACGACGTACGAGGCGGGGGGCGCAATTAAATCATCATCGATGAAATAAAGTTTAACCTCAGAGATCGTCTGCTCGACCCCAAAATCAATAGAGATCCAGTCTGTGGCGTTGGGAGAATCAAGGGTAGTCCAACGGTTTATGGGAACATCGTGATACCATATACTACCGTCGTTGGCGTAAAACGGCGGAGTGGACGGATGGGAATAGGAGGCCGTGATTTCCGGAAACCGTCTGCCATTGTTGACCGCGAGATTATGTGGACGCTCGAACGTGAGTGCTGCTTTTCGACTCTTGACGTGGACGATTGATGATTCGACCGTCGAGCGATTCAGAACTACTTTGTCGTCTATAAAAACCGTGAATCCCGCACCCCGTCCATATCGCGTTCCGTCGAGGTCCCAGATCAGTGCAAGGTCACGCCCGTGATAGGACACGCCCTCCACCGCAAAATACCGCCAATCTTCAGGGACCAGCGGATTGATCCGAAGTGAATCGCCCGCGGAAGCGCGGATCCCGAAAAGGCCGCCAAGGATCAGGTCCACATAACCGGAATGCAGGTAGTGTTCGCTGTGGTTGGGCAAGTCGCTCCCGGACCAGGAGCCGTCGAATGGATTGGCCGATTCGGCGATGTACGGTCGGCCGTTTTTGTACTGAGTACGCGTATAGGTGTGCAACATCGTTGCATAGGCTCCCGCGTCTATTTCATTCTGTTTGTAATTGTTCAGCAGATTTGCCAACGCGACCAGCGTCTGTGTCGTGGCGTACGGCCACGACTGACCACTCCACACACAACAATTCCGTGAAACAAAAAATTGCGGGTCGTTCTGTTCAGCAGTTGTCGGACCGTACGGCGCATAAAAATAATCCGGGTCCATCAGGAATTTCCACGCGACAGAATGCTCGGAATTCGGGAGATTGAATTGCCACGGGACATAACCAATGAGTTCGCGACCGTGCTCATCACCCGCGAAAGGTCCCGTTTCGTAGGTCAGGGTCTTAGCTTTGATCCCGGGAGCATGGTCATCCACCCACTGATGGAGGAAAAACTGACGGCGTTCGTCCCAGAGTTCTTCAATGACGCGCGTTTTCAAAGCGGCCGCGCGTTGAGCATATTCGGCTGCTTTCTCGGGTTGCCCGGCCATCTCCGCTGCACGAGACAGGGCTGTGAGGTCGCCGAACATGTATGCGTTCAACGTCGGGCGATATCCTTCGACGACCCCGTCTTCGGTCTGGCGGCTGTTGATATTGACCTCCATTCCATCGTCATGACCCGTCCTGAAAAACAGTCTGTGGTCCGGGTCGAAATGTTCGTTGACCCATCCCGCCATCTGTTCTTCCATGTACGGAAGCATCGATATGATCCACGCGTCGTCACCCCATACCTCATAAATCTGCCAGAGTGCGGCGCCGTACCAGTTGGAATAATTGCGTGGCCTCGCACCTTCGGTGTCGATCCAGTACCTGGAAAAATCATCTATGATGCGCGGATTTTTGAGCCAGCGCACTTCGGAGAGTTGATGGCCGAGCGGACAGGCGATGCCCCCGTATGTACCCGACCAGAAAGGCCGGTCAATAAATTCAGTAAAGGTGTATCCGGTTTCCGGTGAGCCGTAAGTGAGGTGTTTTGTCATGACCTCCCATCGATAATAGTACACTTCGTTGATCTCGTCGTCCGGTGTTTCGATAAAGGGGATATTTTCCGAATACCAGTCCCAGTCTCGATTGTCCCACCAGTCGTAGCGATCGAAAACCTGATTTTTGTCGATAAGTGGGGGCGCTTCGTGACAGCCCGTAAGGCAGATGAGGGCGACTATGATAAAGATGAATCTGCTCATGATGGAATCGTTCGCCGCTCGACGGTGTGGGGCCAGATAAGCGACAGGGCACTAACGGTTTAGTTCCCGAAGACCATCCGTATAGTGTGCACAACGTGTTGGTCGCTCGACTCCGGGAGATTCATTAAAAGTCCTCCGTCCGTTAAACGAGCGCCTGCGATTGACCGGATGGCTTCGGTGTTGGTCATTCCGAGGGTGTAAGTCCAACCCGAGAGCCCTTCAACCACAAGTGTAGCTTTTTCGCCATCCCGTTCAAACGACAACACGCGTAATCCGGTGCTCTCGGCACCCAGCGGACTTTCCCAGACGGGCGGTACAATGGCCGGCTCGTTCGAGTGATCGACATCGAGTGTGAGTTTTCCGTTTATCGTCACGACCGCTCGAACTCGGACGCCACCGGCCTCTTCCGTCGTTTCAAATTCAATGTCTTGATTACCGGCGCGTACAGAACGGATGTGTGTACCTAAGGGATAAAGAGGGCGGAATACGAGTGACGTCTCTTTTTTCGCCGACAGATCAAATGTGTCGTGACTGTCTGATCGCGTGACCTCGATGCTCACAGATCCCGATCCGTACCGGAATCCGTCAACCGAATAGTGGCTCCAGTCGGCAGGAACCTGAGGGCCGAATGTCAGGACATTTGACGGGGCATCATACCACAACCCGAACAGTCCACGAACGGTCGGCAAAATGGTCGATGCAATGGCGAAACCCTGATGGGGGACGGATTCCTGAGGCCATGTATGGCGACGTCCGGACAAAACCTCTGAAATATCTCCCAAGCTACGTGTGAAGACCCGTTGCACGGTCGACATCAGGGACGAATAACCCTGAATGGGCCGGCTGGTCATGAACTGCGCCATCGTCGCCCAGCTGGTGACAAAAGGCCATACTGCTCCATAGTTGTAATTGAGTGGCTCGTAAAGATCGCTGGTTGTCGAAAGCATTCGGATTCCCCAGTCCGTCGTCATATCCGATCGGCTAAGCCGGTCCATGGTCGCTGCTCTGCGTTCCTCCGTTCCGAGGCCAAATATCATCCCGACCGACGCCCACGGAGTTATCTCATTGACGGTTTTTCCGTCTGCGTTGAAGGCGTAAGCGTACTGCCCGGTTTCTTCACTCCAGAATTTCTCGAATGCGCCTGCGGCCTTCTCATATCGTTCCAGCGCCCGCGTTGCCAACACTTCATCGCCCATCTCTCGGGCCATTTCGGAAAGCGCGATCAGCGAGCGGGTCCAGATGGCCGCCAGATAAACGTCGGTCTGAATATTGGTGAGGGATCCGAATTCCAGAGCGCCAAGACCCGCCGCCTCGTTGTCCATCAAACCGTCCCCGTCGATGTCTGTAGTCAGGCACCATTCATACGTCCGCAGTACCGAGGGCCATTCCGACCGCACATAGTCACGATCTCCTGTCGCGGCGAAATGATCGTGCACCGCGACGATGTACCACGGTGAAGTATCGGCGTGGATGTAGGCGTATGGATAGTCCCCGAACCAGTCCACATATTCTTTCGCTTGCGTTACTTCGTGAGCCATTTTTCCATCATTACGCTGGAATTGCGTCATGAAGGCGAGCGCGTCACGGGAGGCATCGAACATGCCGATGGCGTTTAAACTGAGTGTGTTGATGTATGTATCTCCGCCAAAAAACCACCCGAACCCCGGGCGTCCACCACTACCGGCTCGATCCAGTCCGGCCATCAGTCCTGTGCCCGAAAAGTCCGGATTGACCGCCAGCAGATTATCGTAACTGATCTTGGCCCATTCGAACGCAAGGTCAAGCGTCGGTTCGGGCGTCGAAATCGACATAGTGGATCCTAGAAGGGTGTTGTAGTGTAGGACCGCATCCTTATAAATCGCCTCCGGTTTGGCAGCGATTTTTATATAAATCTTTTTGATATCCTCTCGTTCACCCTTACCTCCTGCCATCACAATCGGGATGTAGCGATCTTTCACGGATACAGGGTCCAAAATATCAATCCGGAACTCGTTCGGATCTTCGCCGAGCATGTGAGCGGGTGTGTAAGACAAACCTCTAGCCGCCGGCGAACCAACGTATCCATGATTGCCGTTCGAGGACTCTGATATCAAATACGCGTGCATATCATCGTACCAGCGTGCAAATTGCCCGCCCATGCCGGCCGGCCACATGGGCTGCATAGTCGGAATGAAACCCACCACGATGCTCAACGGGTGCTCGGCGTCAACGTCCAGAAAAATCACTGCGCCGGGTTCGTCAATCGCCGTGACGATGTGCGCCTGTACGGTAAATGATTGATAGACGTACGTAATGGTTGTGACCGCAGGGCGCACCTCTATTCGCTGAACGATGTCACGAGCGGCGATGGGCGTCGTACTTTCGCTCACAAAAAATGACAGCCTGAATCCTGTAAACAACTTCAGTGGCCACGCCCATGCTTCAAACCGACCAGATTCGGTACCCAGAAGCGCAAACTTGCGACCCGTTTTGTCGAGGTATGTATCCGGTTGAGCCAACCGCGTCAGGTCAACAGACGTTTCGTCGATGGCAAACGCAGGAATGGATCCCGGTAGCGGACCTTCGAGAGTGTCGGCCATTGCGGGAAGCCTTTGTTCAGGTGTGTGCCCGGCGGGTGTCACCTCTTGCGCTGTGGCCAAGCCAGTAAAGCAAACTGACACGGAGGAGGCAAGTGCAAAAAGCAGGGACACCCTAATTCGGGCCTGACCGGCGCGACGGGCATGAACGGAACCGGGCCAGAGATATTGAGCGATTAAAAACATGATTCATTGGTCTGTGGGCTGGATGTAAGATTTACCGCAGGATAGCCACAACGATCCATTCCTCAAATCAGGGGAAATTTTGTTCCGGTAGAATAGCTTGCAGCGAATGATTACATTTACAGATACCGGTGGTATTGATTCCGGTAAATAAAATATATTCAGTGGCCGCAGGTCCCTGCCTGTCCACCTGGTTGCCGGGTCATAATATTCTATTTTAACCGATCCACTCGAAACATATTCCTGTTCATGGGAAAAATATCCATGATCGGCGCATGCGCCATGAGTGTCATTCTGGCATCCTGCACGGCATCGACGACCGATAATTCAGGCGAATATGACGAGCGGGCGATTGCCCATCTTGATCTCCTCTCGGAAACAATTGGCGGACTCGAATCGGTCAGTCTTACGACTACCACGTGGGTTCCCGACGATGTACGTCTGTCCGATCTCTATATGCGAGGACCGGATAAAATGTACATACACTCGGTGGGTCTGCACAGCGGAATCGAACGAGGATACTGATACGACGGCAGTAGTCCGTCATTTTTAGAGGTGGACCCATAGAGAAGGAAGAAACCATTTATTATTTCGGCGGTGCGTTTTATACAAAAACGGACGAAGGTTATAAGGTGATCGAAGCTCCGGATGGAGCCATCATCAAAAACATTCCCGAAGGAGCAGTTGAGGAGGAAATCGATGGTCAGTCGTATGTGGTGTACAACGAAGTTTATTTCCAGCCGATGACCCAGAATGGTGATGATGTGTACCAGGTCGTTGCAATGGAGGCGGCCGGTTAATCGCCTCAGCATTCAAGGGGCAGGTCGGTAGATCGCCTCAGCTTTCAAGGGGGCTGGTCGGTGTCGATCCTGGACGCTCACAGAATGTGGGAAACTCGGCGCAATGAAGTGATCGTTTATCAGTAATTTGCGATCAGCTTTTCAACCAATCGTCTGTTCTCCTTGCCTCACGTCGTACGCCAGAGAGCGTTTTCAAAGCGCTGGCGGGTGCTTTTTGCTACCATTTGTATCCTCCTGTTTCTGGATGTCCGATCGTCTTCGGGCCAGATCGTTCCACTGTATGATGTCATCTATCGTCCTCCAGGAGTTGGATATCTGATACTTCCCGGTGATCATTTCGACATTATCTATCAGTGGGGCCACCGTAGTCTGGCCGAGGAAATGCTGAGCTCCCTCGAGACCTCCCTTGCGGGCACGGACTCGTTGATCGGCGTTCGGGCTGGAATGCACATGCCTGTATTATTGAACGGGTACTCTGATCGAGCGGGAGGTTTCGCGAGTACACTGCCGTTCAAGCAGGAAATATCGACAGCATCGGTAAAAGGTCGCGGATTATCGAGGCGGCATCCTGACTGGATTTCAGTGGTTGGTCCGCACGAAGTGGTACATTCGGCTCAGGCCGAATATTCGGATGGAGCAGGCATCGTCGGATTGGTCCGATTCTTCGCACCCGACGCTGCCCGGAGCCTGAACCTTTTTGTTCCTCCTGGAATAGCCGAAGGGCTGGCAGTGTACCGCGAAAGCCGACTGACAGAAGGTGCGGGCAGGCTCAACAGTGCTTTTTTCAACATGTTGTACAGAGCTTCTTTCGAAAAGGGAAAGGGGTGGTCGCTTGCCCAGATGCTTGAGAGACCCAGGTATACGACCCCTTTTGATCGGTTTTATCCAGGCGGAGCTCATCTCGTTAAATACATGAAGGAATCGTATTCATCGAATGTAGTGCAACGTCTTTTAACCTGGCAATATAGAATACCATTTCCAGCTTACGGGATAAATCTGTTGTACGCCACGCACCAGTGGCCGTGGAAGATCCAGAAAAATGTACGCACGTTCTATAAGAACCGAGAAGTAAAGAGAATACGGGCACTCGGCCCGCTTTCCTACGCCGCAGCGCTTTCGTCCTCCAATGGTCTGATTCATCGTCGCCCCCGATGGCTCGATTCAAGAACGATTCTGGTGTTTGCGGTAGGTTATAATGTGCGAAGAGGATTTTACCGTTATGACGTAGATACCGGCAGGAGGGAAACGATCGCCAATACCACGATTTCGGACGATGCCTTTTTTGTGTTGAATCTGGATTCCACACAGATTCTTTATTCACGTTACGTGGAAGATGCCTTCGTTCCCGGACAAAAAATTGCTGATGCCTATGCTGTGAGCCTCGACGATGGGAAAATGACGCAGACGAGTCGTCACTCCCACGTCCTCAACCCCGTTCAACTGCCCGACGGAAGAACCCTGGCTCTCAGAAACAAAGGCCAGTTCAATTCCATCGTAGAAATTGACGCGCGAGGCCTTGTTGATATTATTATGGAATTCCCGCGCTCTGATTTTGTCAGTCTGATTCCACGCCCGGGGTCGGATTCGCTGGCTATCATCCTTAAGGCCGGTACACATCAGGCGCTTTTCCTCGTGGACAGCCGCAATCTGTCGACCGAGTCGCTGCGTCCGTGGATCGGATTCGATAACGCTACGATTTATGATGCCGCGTGGAGCTCCGACGGTCGATTTCTGACTTTTACGGCTGACATGGAAGGTGTGTTGAACGTCTACGCCGTGCGCGCGGCCGACAACAAAATCTGGCGCGTCACGAACGTAAAATATGCCGCGATGGAAGGGGGATTTTCACCATCTAACAGCAGGATCGCTTACGTCGAATACCATGATCAACGATTTGACCTGAAAATCATCACGTTCCGTCCGGATGAAGACCAGGCGCTTGACCCGGAAATTGCCCGATTCACAAGCACGATTCCGTGGCGCGAATGGCTCGGAGAAAAAAGGCGGACCTGGTCGCATCTTCCGGTCAGACCGTACAACGCTTTTCGAAATGTATCCCTGCGCATGTTATATCCGACCCTGTATCTGGAAAACTTCAGCTCCAATAAAAATGACGCTACACTCGGAACGGGGGTCGGGCTGGCGCTGCAGTTTGCAGACCCACTGCAGGAATGGACATATTACGCAGAGGGTATTGTACAAAAGAGCAATTTCTGGGGAGAAATCGGAGGAGCGTGGGCAGGGTTTATCTTGCGACCATCGGTATCGGCATCGAGCCGTCCCAAGACCGTGGACGCTTTGATCATCGAGGAGGGGGAAGTGCTCGAGCAGCGTGTAATTCGCCACCGGAAAGAGGTTTCTTTTGGCATCGAATTGCCGATCACGATAACGGACAATGTGTATCGGACGTCATTTAATTCAGCGCTCAGCCTGAATATGCGGAGAGACAAATTTCTGGATGACGCTCTTTCGCCGCTTGCGCCTGAGAGGCGCCGCCTCACACTTTCTCACGGCTGGTCTTACCGGTGGCGAGTTCAGCGAAATCGACGGGATCTCTTTCCCAACTCGGGAGTCGTTCTCAGAGGTTTCGGAGATCTGGATCTTGCAACGACCGAGGTCGATTCAGAGAACGCAATCGTCGGTCTCGCCGATATATATGTACCTTTGCTCACCAGATCGAATACCGGAATTCGTCTCAACGGAGGCGTTCTTGATCAGAATTCTCCGTCCGTATTCAACCTCGACTTTTTCAAGCCCAGGGGGCGCGAGGATATTTTCCTTCCGGCCGGGAGATTTGCCCGTTTCAGCGCAGAAGTTCGCCATCCCGTTCTGTTCGTAGACGACGGCTTGACTCTGCTGCCAATTTTTCTACAGGTTTTTTACGTGTACGGGTTTGCAGATCACGTGCGCTCTATTGACGAAGGAACAGCCGATTATTCGAGTCTGGGAGCCGGGGCAGGAGTTCAGTTTCGTCTTTTCCATTTCTTTAACATCGATCTGAAGGGCGAGCTGGCTTATTTCCCGGAAGACGGAGCATGGAGAGGTCGAGGATGGGTGGACAGTGTTGCGTATTAAGGCCTGTTGACAGGCCTTGGAACCTGTTGACAGGCCTTGATCATTTTGTCACACAAAAACGGACAATTCCAGAAGAACTCTCGATGCCGGGCGAAGTAGAATCGGGGCGCAGAATAAGCGGGACAACGTAAAACTATTCAATATGGAACGACTCAAGTGTAAAGCGTGCAGCTGTTACAGCATGGCACCGATGGTGGTATCGGTTGCAGACGAGGAAGAAACTGATGAGGCTGACGAGTCCCGCATGGATTCTACTTTCTACAGCTGCCACGTATGTGGTGATAATTGGTTATCGGTTCGTGAAGATGAAAATGAGGGCGACAGCCGCGTGACCTTTGTCCATCAGATGGGAATGTCTCCTGTACTCAAGCGAATAGCATTTCTTCAGCGTGATGAAGTACTGCAGGATACCGCCGTTGACAAATGGGAGTATTATTTCGACGACGAAGAGATCGAAGAAAAAACCTGGCAGGAGAAACTGCTCAATCGCAGGAGGATTTTGAAATCAATCTGCACGAACTGATCAAAGCACGATCAGAACACGCGTGAAATCTGGAACGTGACCTGGTGTTGGCTCCTGTATTCAATCTCTTTTTTCCCCTCAGGATCGGGAATATCGAAATACGTATCAGAGTAGCGCCGCGTGCTCACCTTTAATTCCAATTGAACACCTGAGACGTTTATCGCACGAGCGAGCACCAGGAGATTGTAACCACTTCCCGACGTTGACGGCGCAATTAATTTTCCAGACACGTCGGGTTCGTACACATATATTCTATTCAGTGAGTTGTCGGACTCAAAAACCGATGCCCGGAACGTAATCGAGAATCGGGACGATACGTGTACGTCGAATTGCTGATAAATCTGAAACCCAGTGCCCAGGTCAGATGAGCCCATCATTGCTGCGTTTGCGTCTGTTCGAAGACGCATCTGGAATCGAGGCGACAGTTCATACAGAAGTTCAGCGGAAAATTGCTCAACGGAAGCAATCTCCGGGTAGTTTATCGAGGGTGCGAGAGAGGATGAAATTGAAAACATCCGCAGAGCCCGCTTTTGCCGAAGATAGATTCTGAATCGTGCACGGCGGACCGGGATGATCTCAGCGAATACTCGCGCGTCCACGCCGTGACGCTTACCCGGGAAACTCCGGTCATGGTCCTGTCCTGTGTGATACTCTATCGAGGCCGAGAGCTTCCAGCCTTTCCGGGAGACAAATCTCCATCCGAGGACCAGACCCCATTGCTGTTCGAGCGACGCAGAAAAACCGGAAGCTCCTGCGTGCAGTCCAATGCGTTGTCCGTCAAAATATTTCAACAATACGATTCCATGCATGTGCTTGTCGGGGCGAATGACCGCACCGAGTACAGCACCAGAAATGTTTGTATTGGAGACTGCAACTTCACCTGAAACGGTAATGTTGTCGGCCGTCCATACCCAGAACAGATTACTGGAATGAACAGATCGCTCGGTACTTGAACGTTGCTGCCATCTGAAAGGCTTGTCAAACGTGGTCCGGGCAGAGGACAGGCCGACGAGAATCGTGGAGAACCTCTGTTCGAACAGCGCACCGACTATCCTGGAACGCACCGAATTTTTTCGTGCTACCTGATCATCCGTCACGTGTATGTCTGAGGAGGAGAGTTGCCAGCCCGCAGTTGATCCGTTCAGGAGGCCGGGTTCGGTACAATCAGCACTGCAGATCAAACTCAGCCGTCGTGCATCATAGTTGCGCTGCGAAAGAAAGAGAACAAATTGCGTATTTCGCTGGACCTGTATTTTTGCGGCCATTCCTGTCAAGAAGGAATTTCCTGACGCTGATGCGTGCCCTCGAATCCCGGATGAGCGTCTGAGCGAACGGTGGGGAGCCGACGCATCCCGTCGCTGCCCGAATGGACGGGACCATAAAACTCCCTGCCCGTAGTCGAGCGAATAGTGGCCAATTGTAATCTCTACGGGGTATAGCGATGGTTGCCATCGAACATATCCCGCGACGTGATCGAATCCGTACCAGCCGAGGTCCGGTCGCCATTGAAACGGCTCACCTGGATCATTCCGTGCTGTGATCGAGGAGGTGAAATCAGCGTTGCGAATTGAAATTTTTGCCGTTGTTCTGAGCGATCTTACAAATGCTCGTTGAGTTGCGGTACTCGATTTTTGATTCCTCTCGATCCTGAGAATGACCCGACCGGCCCACTGGTTCGCTCGGTGGATCCGGACCTTGTTTGCCATACCTTTCGCCTCGGGATTGCTGCCTGTTGCGGCAGACTTTGCATAACGACTGGCGAAATTGAGATAGGCGGATGTTCGTGCGGAGACGCCGATGACATCGGTCAATCGTCTCCAGTCAACTTTCGTGCGGACTCGACGTGATAATCCGAGAAGAGCGTTGATTTCAGAGTCGGTTATACCCGGAATCAGCGAAATAATCCGGGCATCGAGAACGGATCGAAGAAGAATGGCTTGAATAAACACCTCGTGTTCGGCCGCAATTATTTCGTATTCCGCCTCGGTAAGTTCTTCGAAGTCATCGACGCGCACCAAGGATTCGATCCGCACCTGCTCCAGGTTGATGTGTTTCGACTCTTCAGGAACACGCTCTTTCGACCGTTGCGCCGCCAGAGTATCACCGATTTGCCCGACATACATTACCGTGATGATCACGAGTCGAAGCAAGTCTGAAATCGTTGTAGTTCGCGCTTCCATTTCCGTTAACAGGCCTTAGAATTCCAATTCCATTTCAGCCAGGCGTGATGTGCCCAGGAGATTGTGACGATCCACCGAAAAATGCAGAAGAACTGGACGCAGGGCGAACGTAATTCCAAGGGTAAATCGTTCGGGATTTGTGGCCATACCTGTTTGAATCCTCAAAACATGTACCGGCGTAAACTCCATGCCGACCCGCACATCCGTACCGAAAAACTTTGTTCGACGAATGTCAGAAAGCAGTCGGGTCCGTCTTGAAAGTTGGATTCCAATACCCATTCCGGCATCGAATCCGGTGCCGGAAACCGATCGCGATGACGTCGGGATCCAATTCCCGAGAACAGATCCTACATGAATCCCCGGTAATATCTGTATCAGAATGCCGAACTGGATGCCCGCTGTCACATGACCGCGTCGCGGGGAGAGATGCGAGGACAATCGAGCATACTCCAGTTTCAACTTCAACCCGATTCGAACCAGCGAACCCTCTGATCTCGATATTTCCCGGGCCAGGATTACGTTGCCATGCACGAGTGCCAACCGGTCGTAACTGACGGACTGAACGGACAGACCGAAACCAGTAGACCCGGTCGCGCGTGAGAAACCTGCTCCCTGCGTTCTGATTTCGGCGATACCGTACGGATCATATACCCAGAGCCGAACGGAGGAATACCCGTCATAGCCGGTGGCGGCCGGATTGATCGAAGAGGAGGCATTTGTATCAGCGGTGGTAGCGAGAAGTCCACTTCGCAGATCTTCACGAGGCATACTCTGCGCCAACACAGCGGGTGGAGCTGTAAGAAGAGTCACCCAGAAAAGGGTATAATATATTGCAGCGCAGTAAAAAAAGTGATTCATCCGTCGAGATTTTGATCGTTGATATCAGCCCCGGAGGACATGATTTTCACCTGATAGAGGAATCTCGTCTGAAACTGTAACACGTTCACCGTGTATTACTGCTCTCGACCTCCATGCACAATGAAATCCGTCTGATGGCTCGAATGCACATCAAATATGTGCTTGTATTCATGCTTCTCTCGCTTGCTCAAACCATCCAGGTGAGTGGCCAGGAGCTCCAATGCAACGTTTCTGTCAATTATCAGAATATTACAGGCAATGATTATTCGTTTCTTGACGAACTCGGTCAAAACATTCGCGAGTACATCAATGACAGGCGATGGACGAACGACGTGTACGAGGATTTTGAGCGTATAGAGTGTTCTTTTCAGGTGATTATTACCGAGGCGATTTCCCTGACTCGGTTCAGGGCGCGGGTCCTTGTCGTAGGCAGGCGTCCGATCTACGGAACGGTACAGAAAACAACCGTTTTCCAGGTCAACGACCAGGAATGGGTTTTCGATTACGATCGAGGTACGCCACTTTTCTTTCGCCCGGACGTATTTCATTCCATTACGTCACTGGTCAATTTTTACGTGTATATTCTTCTCGGTTACGACTATGACACGTTCGATAATATGGGAGGAAGCCCGCATTTCGAGCAGGCGCGACGGGTCGCGGATGTGGCGAAGAATGCCGGGACTGTCGGGTGGTCCAGCCTGGCGGGCGAGTTGGGTCGCGGCGATCTTATTTCGCAGATCATGGATCCACGATATCGGGATCTTCGGATCGCGTACGCAGACTATCATCTTCGCGGTCTCGATCGCTTCGTCACCGACGCCAATGCTGCCCGCAGAACAATTCTCGACGTAATTATCCGGATTGAGGCGGTCGCGGACGAGGTAGAACGGTCTTACTACATTGATCAGTTTTTCACGGCGAAATACAGGGAGATTGCAACCGCTTTCAAGGGCTCGACAGTCGCTGTTCAGGCGTATGACACGCTTGCGCGACTCGATCCTGCGCATCTGTCGGAATATTCCACGATGCTGAACTGATGCCTCAGTTCTTCCGGCTCTCTTAAAAGAGCCTCTGAATTATTCACTCGATCCGCTTCACAATTACCACCGTAAGGTCGTCCGCCTGCGTCACGCCACTTTTGAAATCGAGTACTTCAGTGTGCAGCCGCGAAATAATGTCTGCGGGGGGCAAGTCACTGCAATTTTTGAGTACCGCAGCGACCCGTTCATCTCCAAACTCCTCTTCATCGGGGTTCATCCACTCTGTAAAGCCATCCGCAATCAGAAGAAGAATGTCGCCGGGAGCCATCTCGATTTCCTGAGGCGGGCCGTATGGAATACCTGTCATGAGCCCGAACGGGATGCCGTGGGCGCCAGATATTTCCACAGTATTGTCGGCCGCCATATAGAGCATAAGAGGCGCGTGACCGGCGGACAACAATTGGATTTTCCTGCTTTCAGGGTCGAGCAAAGAGACAACAAACGTCACAAATTTGTCCGACGGAAGATCTGCAACAAGTAATTCATTGATCCGATCCATCTCCCTCTTTGTCTCGGCTTCGCGAAGCGCTGCGTCAACATGTAATCTAATCTGCCCCGCAACGCCTCCCGCCACAAAACCACTCAACAACAGAAGTGCACCATAGGTCGCGAACACCGGCAAAGTAAAAGCACCGGATTCCGGGTAGGGGAAGAAACTGTATGTATAGGCAACCCCCGCGAAATAGCCGAGTGCGGCATAAATCCCCGTCAGTTGCGACAAAAACGGAGTGAGCCGCAACGTGGACAGAATAATGAACACGGTGTATAACCGGTCGACCGGTGAGATCAGTGCCTGATAGGGTTCCACCGAAGATCCAATGATGGCGATGAATAAAATTCCGGTCGGAAACAGGGTCTCGATGAAAAGATTCAGATTCCAGAGTCAAGAAGCCGGTTCGTGATCGGTCTCGATACTGCGTGTGATAAATCGAAACATGAGTCCCTCGTAAGCCATTATTACGAAGACAAGGATGCCTGTCTGGATCAGGGCCTCCCGTTCCGCCGCGGATTCTGCAACAATGATCCGGACGGCAACAATCAGCACGGCTGCCACAAGAAACCAGAGAAGTCCGGTGATCCGATATTTCTCGCTTCGAAGTGCAGCCGCCGTGAAAGCGCGTGAGGTTATTGCATTTCTGTTCATCGCATCGCTACTCGAGTATCTTGATTGATTTGAGTGTTGCGAACAAGACCTGATGGTGACGCGGATCTCGACCATGACAGGGAAGAACATACATCGCGCAACGATGTAGTATGCGCCCGGAGTCGAAAGACTGGTGTGCGAAAGGGGGGACTCGAACCCCCACGGGTGTTACCCCACCAGATCCTAAATCTGGCGCGTCTGCCAATTCCGCCACTCTCGCTTCGCCGCGCTAATATACCGTTTGATCGAGTGATTTCCGCTTGCATTATCGGTCTGCAGAATGAAATGAAAACCTTGAAAATGATTAAAAACTCCTTGCGCTCTTTGTTCAGCCTGCGAGTCATCGTACTCCTGTTACTGGGAAGTCAACTCGTCAGGTGTTCATCCACAACGCGTACAACCGAGCAGACTCAAAGGCCTGTCATGGCAGAAAATGTCATTCGCGAAACGCCGCCTTCGATCACTGAATCGATCGTGGTACCGGAGCCGCAACCTGTGAACGATGACGAAATTGTGGTTGGTAGATTTGATGGCGGCAAGATGTGGACGTTTGACAATCCACCGGTTGCGTATTTCGAAGAAACCTATGGGTTCACACCAGATAAAGCCTGGTTTGACAAGGCGCGATTGGGGGCTCTCCGATTTTCGTCGTACTGCTCGGCATCGTTTGTTTCTGCGACGGGCCTCATCATGACCAACCATCACTGTGCTCGCGAGAGCGTTACGGAAGTCAGTCAAGAAGGAGAAAAGCTGCTGGACAATGGATTTTATGCAGAATCCGCGTCGGACGAGCGTAAAGTCGAGGATCTCTACGTCGATCAGCTCATATCTCTCGAAGACGTAACGGCAGAAGTTTACGCAGCGATTAAAAAAGTGAAGGGAGCCGGGCCTCAGGCGGAAGCGCGGCGTAATCGGGCAGAAAAAATTGAGAAAAGACTGCAGACCCAAGCCAGCGCGGCGGATTCTTCGTTACAAGTCGAGATCGTGGCTCTCTATAATGGTGGCAAATATGCTGCATACACCTATAAGCGTTATGATGACATCAGACTGGTCATGGTACCCGAGCTTCAGATCGGTTTTTTCGGGGGAGATCATGACAACTTTACGTATCCCCGGTACAACCTGGACATGAGTTTTTTCCGCGCTTATGGAGAGAACGATGAGCCTCTCGATACGCCCGATTATTTCAAGTGGGACATGGATGGCGCTTCCGACGGCGATGCCGTGTTTGTCGTAGGAAATCCGGGCCAGACCAGTCGGATGTCTACGGTCAGTCAGCTGGAATATTTTCGTGACTATTCCTTGCCGGAGGATATCCGAGTTTTGGAAAAGCGGGGACAGATTCTGGCAGCCTACATAGAATCGTATCCCGAGGAGGCCGACGAATTCGATATCAGGAATGACTATTTCTCCATTCAGAACAGTCTGAAAAATCAGAAGGGCCAGTTGGAGGGATTGCTGGACGGTGCTCTTATTGCTCGACGGGAAGCGGCCGAAAATATTTTAAGGGAAGAGATCGAAAAATCCGATTCTCTTTCGACTATTTATGGAAGTGTTCTGAAAGATATTGAGCGTCTCCAGGCTTCGAAAAGAGCATCGGCAGAGAAGGCAGCCGTGTTTACACAGTTCATGAATCCCGCGCTGAGCTCGAGAATTCTTACGCGAGCCATGTACGGATATTTTTACTCCATCATGCGCCAGCGTGGGGCGCCGCAGGAAACGCTTGATGACTTACGCGAAGAAGCTGCATCGATAAAATCCTGGCCTGATCGTCTGGAAAGAGAGGTCATAGCCCAACGGGTGTCTGAGTTCGTTGAATACCTCGGCCCGACAGATCCTTCGGCGCGGAAACTACAGGAATTTGGTGGAGCAGAGGCGTTGGCTGATTCCATCGTTGCTCACTCTGTACTTTCCGATTCGGCTTCCTTCATGGCTTTACTTGACCAGAATTATCTTGGTAGCGGTGATAACACGGTTGATGTCATCAACACGATAGCACCGCTGTATTTCACGCTGAATCAGCAGCTGTCTGCTTTCGTTGATCAGGAGAATTCGTTTGCCGCGCGACTGGCACGCGCCAAGTTTGCAATCTACAGCGATACATTTCCACCCGATGCGTCTTTCTCACCCCGAATTGCCGATGGCGTGATTTCGGGTTATGAATACAACGGTACACTCGCTCCGGCTTTTACCAATTTTTACGGGATGTTTGAGCTGACCTACGCCCACGCGGGTAAGAAGCAGTGGGAACTCCCCGAGCGCTGGAAGAATCCAGGCTCGGGATTTAATTATTCAACACCCCTGAACCTGGTATCGACCAACGATATTACCGGTGGTAATTCAGGATCACCTCTGTTGAACATCGCCCTTGAAGTTGTAGGACTCGTTTTCGACGGAAATATCGAGTCGCTTCCAAATCAATTCCTGTATACCGATGTGGGAGCAAGGACCGTCTCCGTAGATGTTCGCGGGATTTTGGAATCTCTCGATAAAATTTACGGTGCCAAGCGGATTGTAGATGAACTAACCCACTGAGTGTCCCGGGTATCAGCGGGGGCTTGAAGAGGGGGCATTGCCCGCCTCCAGCAGGCTGACGATTTGCGGGGTGACGTCTGTTATCGACGTGATTATGTGAAAGGCATCCGCACCCGGACCGTATGCAGCGAATGGTACCGGATTCCTGGTGTGTGTCCTGACGCTGAGGTCTTCCAGGTTTCCATGGTCGCTTGTGAGAATAAGCGTCATGTCCGTGCCTTCGATGTGATGTAGAATACCCTGGATGAATTGATCGAGCGATTCGAGGCATTGCCTGGCTTTTTCAGGGGACCGGGCATGTCCGGCCTTATCGGAGTGGAAATATTCGAACAGAGTAAACGCATGGTCGGATGCGATCGAAACAAGGTTTCGTGCTGCCTCCCTCTCGGTAATGACCTTTACGGGGAGATTGAGATTTGAGATCAGTCGTTCGCCGGTGATGTCTGCTGCAACGGCGCGACTCAGATCGAGGTGATCGAGTGTGCGAATGTCGGTGCCAGAGTCGAGGCAGGCTCTCGTAGTGACGGTCCAGCGATCCCTTTTCCGCACATGTTCGAAAAAAACAGGCGGGTATGCGTTCGAAAATGCCGACGTTCCGGTGCCCTCATTCACACGGGTAAATACATTGTATCGACGAATCGTTTCCCTGGTGGCAGAGTGGGGGAAGGGTCCGAAATGACGACCGGCTATTGAAGCACAGTTGTACCCTGTAAAAAGCGTTGCTTGACCCGTTCCACTCTGTGGAAGGCCTTCGATCCCCAGTGTAGCATCAATACCGCGAAAGGAGAAATCTTTGCCCGCTACGGGTTTCGCATCAGAGTCCCATGGCTGATTGTCGGAAAGTCTTTCGAACCCCGGAAGTGAGATCGTGCTGAACGGGTTGGATGAACCAGGAGCCCCGAGTCCGATACCGTCTACGAAAACGAAAATTATACGGTGTGCCATGTAATGAAAAAGTGGTGTCAGACAACCAACGATATGTATGAAAGTACGCTCAAGTCCGCCAGAAGAAATGAATTTGCGGACATGACGATCCTGAGAGTGGATTACGCATCAAGTAAGAGTGGATAACGCATTAGATTGAGCCTGTAGCGGGAAGCGTTCATGTGCATTAGTTTGAAACCATAGAATATTGAAATAAGGCGTTGTATGTGGCAATCAATTGACAGACTGAAGTCCTGGGCCGGACCCTCTAAGAAGAATTGTACCCTGGGACTCGTGCTCAGTGGCGGTGGAGCCCGTGCATCGTATCAGGCCGGAGTTCTTGCCTATATAGCCGAGGCTTTCGCAGAATGCCGGCCCTCCGTCATTACTGGTGTTTCGGCCGGCTCAATGAATGCCGCCTATATCGCCAATCATACGGATGGCTTCCGAAACGGCGTTCATGAACTGGTGAACGTGTGGGAGAGTCTCACGTCGGCCGATGTCTATGAAGCAAGTTCCAGCTTCAAGGTATTCTGGCAAATGTTTGGAAGTCGGATCTCCAACGACACCGACGAACTTATTCCGAGGTCAGGACTGGTCGACACGGAACCACTCTGTAAATTTCTGACAAAAACGCTGAACGCACCGGACGGCAAGCTGACGGGAATCAGCGCGAACATAAAGAGCGGGTACCTCAAAGGGTGCGCATTTATTGGTACCAATTACGGTACCGGGCAAAGTGTCGCCTGGATTGACGGAATGCGGATCAGAAACTGGGACCGAGCTACCCGGGTCAGTCATAATGGACAGTTGACAGTGAATCATATCATGGCATCTTCGTCTCTACCGTTTCTGTTTCCGGCAATTGAAGTGGACGGAGCCTTTTTCGGTGATGGTGGAATTCGCCTGGCAGACCCGCTCAGTCCGGTTATCCATATGGGAGCCAGTAAGATTCTGGCGATCTCGACGCGGTACAAACGGTCCAGAGAGGAGGCCGATAAGCCCGTGGTAATTGGATATCCGCCGGCGGCACAGATATTCGGTTTACTGCTCAATGCCATTTTTCTGGACCGACTCGACCAGGACGCTCATATCCTTGAAAGGATCAACCAATTGATTGCTGAGATTCCGAAGGCGCGTAGAAAAAAAATGCGTACGATCGATCTCATGGTCATGCGTCCGTCACGTGACCTCGGAATGCTGACCGGCGAATACCAGGCCGATCTGGAAGGTATTCTGAAGTTGATTTCGAAAGGGCTGGGCAGTCGCGATACGAAATCGCCCGACTGGCTTTCGATGATTCTGTTCGAACCGGACTATGCGCAGCGTCTCATGGATGTAGGTTATCAGGACGCTGTCGCGCAACGCAGTGAACTGGGACGGTTTCTGGACCCCGCGCTCTGACGATGTTTCTGGACCCGATCAGAAGACCTCAAATTATCCGACTATATACGAAAATGCACTGCCTCAAAAGTCAGGATAATCTTACCATCGGAGTTGAAAAACGTCAAATCATCTCCGTCGTGTTTGAATCGCCTGGTGGCTTTCATCGCCTCAAAATAAAGTTGTTCCTGCTCCATCGCACGTGAACAGGACCGATACGTTAACTCCAGGCGTCCCAGTGCCAGATGGTCATTGATGATTTCGTAAGAGCCGGTAAATCTGTTACATCCCGCAAAACCACCTATACGCGGGCCATTTCCGGCCAGGACCAGATCCAGATACCGCGCCTCCATACCCAGCGTGACGGGTTCACCTTCAATTTCGATGAGATTCCAGACTGTATCCATCATCCTGGTACCTCGGGGTTCCTCCTTTTTTTCTGCGCACGAAACGTTTATGCCCGTGACGAGAAAAAGAATCAGAATCGGTTGTATTCGTTTTAACTGGTACATGGCTCAAAGTCCTGATAAGCGGTTTATTGCGGTTACCTCAGATAGATTCTGGCGGTCGCGGTGAATCCATTTACCGAATCCGCAGTTTTTCCTGCAAATCTTTCAAATCGCAATCGCTCCGGACCCACCAGCTGAATAAGAAACACACCGCGAATGGGACCTTGCGGGTGTCGCTCCTCCGTGTATTCATATTTTATCAGTCCCTGCTCTTCTCCGACTGTTTCAGGCGACGTCGGGTCTCCGGCTATCCAGACGATCTCGTCAGGACCCGATGTCTCACGATCGTCGGGAAGGAAGCGACGTTCGTATGCATCAGAGATTGCAATCTGGTCGCCTTGTAAATATCCGTACGCGATGGACATATGTCCGCTGAAGGGCAGGTATTCTCCAGGATTGACCGTGCCCTCAAGAAACCAGTTCCCAATAATACGACCCCGAATATCGTAGTCGATTTTGCCACCGCGGGGCTCAATCGTGCGCACCGTAATCGAGAGCAGTTGCTGTCCGATCGAGCCTTTGAAATAATCAAAGTAATATCCGGCGTACCGCTGCGGATCGGGATAACGTTCCGGATGGACGAAATCCAGTGACAGATCTTTGTCGATAATCCCCATGTCGAATCCCTGCCATTGACCGATCCATCCAATCTGCTCGCCCGCTGAGACTGCGATACTGACCCGGTTTTCGCCGAATTTCAAAGATCCAATCTGAGATAGAATGTTTTCCGACAGGGCATCCACATGCCCGAAACGAATATAGATGGTTGAACTTACGTCGAGTCTGATGGCCAGGTCATCGTCGCCTTTCGCCCGAAAATTGGCCAGGTCAACAAGGGTGATGATACCGTTCGCAGGAGCGTAAACAGGTTTGAGGGAAGGCGCATCCGCATCCCAGTTTTTAACGAAAAAACCGCCATGGTCCTTTGGAAACACCTGCATGGCTCCCAGGCCGATGAATTCGGTTACGTCATCGAGGTCAACCGGAAGATGCGTGAAATCGACGTGCCCTTTCGCAAGAGAGTCGGTGGGAGAATTGTCGGGACCTGAACTGTCACAACCGTTAAGCGCGAAGAAGAATACAAGGGCGGCAGTTCCCTGTGCGATTCCTGAAAAAACAAACGGGCGGGTAGGCATGATCATTCTCCATTTCGAGATTACAGTCAGAACAAGCGTGATCTCTACCAGAGCAACGACACGAAAATAGGAACGAATACTATTAAAATAAAAAACGTCGAATCCCATTGGAATCCGACGTTTTGATCTGTAGCGGGGGTGGGATTCGAACCCACGACCTTCGGGTTATGAGCCCGATGAGCTACCACTGCTCCACCCCGCGGTATAGGACGCCGAATATAAGGACTATCCCTCGATGCGCAACCCGTTTCAAGCGTGAGACCTTGCACCTCACACAATATTGGTAATTGGGCGGTCCGCACTGGAATCGGGTATTCGTAGTATTTTCGCTAACTCGCTTCTCGCGCCACAAATGGGCGTTTTAACTTGCCCAAACAGTGCCTTATGAGAAACGTAGTGATCATAGGCTGTTTTCTCAGACGAAGCCCCGCGACCATGGCCACGCTCCATCCATTCCGTGCTTTACGTCCCGTGCCTGAAAAGGCAGAGGAGGTAGCTTGCGTTCCCTACGACGTAGTAAACACCAGTGAAGCTCTCAAATTGGCCGAGGGTCTACCGATGAGCTTTCTTCACATTGTACGTCCCGAAATAGACCTTCCTTCATCTGTTGGTGAATATGCGGATGAGGTCTATTCAACAGGAGCCAGTAATCTTCTCGAATACGCAAGAGGGGAGTACTCCGTCCAGGATGAGGATCCGAGCCTCTATGTATATCGGTTGATCATGAACGGTCGCTCTCAGACGGGAATTTTCGGATGCGTTTCTGTTGAGGATTACGACAATGACGTCATCCTGAAACATGAGCTGACAAGACCCTCCAAAGAGGACGATCGCACACGGCACATCATAGAGCAACGGGCGCACGCTGAGCCGGTGATGTTGACCTTCCCGGATGACGAAAGAGTGAAAAGTATCATCACCGATACGGTGAGTTCCAGGGCCGTTTACGACCTGGTTTCGGCCGATGGCGTCCAACACACTCTGTGGAGAGTGAAAAACCCAGCGGTATTGGTGAAGTGTTTTGCCGAAATACAGTCTCTTTACGTAGCAGACGGTCATCACCGCTGCAAAGCGGCGAGCAGGGCGGCAGAAAGCCTTGCCGGAAAAGAGGGAGTTTCGAATGAAGTAAACTTCTTTCCGGCCGTTCTTTTCCCCATGATGGACATGAGGATTCTGGCTTACAACCGCACTATTAAGTCTCTCCCAGGATCCCCGGAAAGATTCCTGCAGCGCCTAAAAGACGATTT
>JACZYD010000124.1 GCA_022571255.1 Bacteroidota bacterium | reverse complement strand
TTGGCCAGTTCCGTTTCCATGTGTGTGATCCAGTATGCGAATTCACCCCTGATATACAGGAATGCGGTTCCCGCGGACATGGCGTAACACGCAAGTAAAATTCCTTCAAGAACCGAATGCGGATTGTACTCCATGAGCTGCCGGTCTTTGAACGTTCCGGGTTCACTCTCATCACCGTTACAGCAAAGGAATCGGGGTACATTCACGTCGACAGGTGGCATGAAAGTCCATTTCAACCCGGTCGGGAATCCGGCTCCGCCTCGTCCGCGCAGGCCGCTCGCCTTCACCTCGTCGGTCACTTTAGCACGAGACCAGTCATCCGATGTCAGCACCTTGCGCAGAGACTGATAACCACCGTTTGCCTCGTACGCTTCGAGCTGATGCAGATTCTGGACGGGCGGTAAAAGTATCCTTTTGTACGTGTGCCAGTCTTGAATGCGCTCCGGATTCGGGCTTTTCGCTTCCATAACTACTTGATTGTTTTGGATACGGGTGCAGGCCGGCTTTCGAGAACGTTCGTGACATCACTTCTGCGATTACCTCCCATTTCGTCCTGGTCCTGCGGGAGCGTCATCGATTCGAAGGCGACGTCCCTGCCCTCACGCAGCGCATCCAGGAGTGCATCAATTTTTTCGGGCGTGAGCTGCATGACATACCTCCCGTTGGTTACCTGAAGCATGGGTGCTCCGTCGCACGCTCCGAGGCATTCTACCTGCTGGATCGTGAACTCGCCGTCACTGGTTGTTTCGCCCGATGTGATTCCCAGTTTTTCCTCCAGGTAATGAAGGATGTCAAAGCCGCCGCACAACTGACAACTGAAACAGGTACATACGTCGAGTACATGACGGCCTTTTTTCTTCTTGAAATACTGGGTATAAAATGTCGCTACGCCATAGGCCTTTGCATAAGGAATACCGGTTGCTTTGGCAGCCAGACGAATAACCTCAGGAGGCAGAAACCCGAATTTCTCCTGTGCCAGCCACAGTACACGCATAATGGCACCGTCGACTGTCGGGTACTGTGACTTCCAGGTCTCGATTTGAGCGGATTCCTTCTCATCGAAGACAAGCTCATTATCAGCGAATACGGGCTCGTAAGCGCTTCCCGGGTATCCGTTACTCTGATATCCGTCGCCGGATGTTGTAGGCAGTTCAATCATTATTTGTCTGCCTCACCCAGAACCGGATCAATTGTGCCGATAAGCACAACCATGTCACCCATCATCGATCCTTCCATCATGTATTCGAGGGCCTGAAGATTTGAAAAACTGGGCGAGTTCATATGCACACGCCAGGGGCTGCCCGTTCCGTCCGACTGCAGGTAAAAGCCGAGTTCACCCTTGGCAGCCTCTATAGCGTGGTACACAGCAGCACCTTTCGGAGGGCAGATTCCCGCGTCTGTATACATGAAGTCGTGGATCAGACCCTCCATCGTGTAGTACACTTCGTTTTTTGAAGGATAGGCGCGCTTGGCATCATCGCTCCTTATGGGTCCGGCCGGCAGTTTATCGAGGCATTGCCGGATTATTTTAACACTCTCTTTCATTTCGTCCATTCGCACGAAATACCTTGCAAGCGTATCACCCTCGGTGCGAATGGGAATATTGAAGTCAACTTCTTCGTATTTCAGGTATGGTTCAAAGCGCCGAATATCGTGTGCAACTCCGGATCCCCGGAGATTGGACCCCGTCATGCCGAATTCCACTACTTCCTCGGCGGACAGAACGCCCACTCCGGCACACCGGTCAATCCAGATGCGATTCCGGTTCAATAATTTTTCCCATTCCGCGAGGGCTTTCGGGAATCGATCAATAAAATCTGCAATCAGCGCCAGTCCAGTGTCTCCCAGATCAGAAGCGACTCCTCCGATTCGACTGTGCGAAACTGTGAGCCGGGCGCCCGTGACCTCATCAAAAATGGTGTAGATGTCTTCCCGGTACTGGAATGTCCAGAGAAAAACCGACACGGCACCGGCATCCATCGCCGAAACCCCCAACCACAGCAGATGCGACGAAATGCGCGCAACCTCACACATCATGGTGCGAATCCACTGTGCCCGCTCTGGAGCTTCGATCGAAGCCAGTTTTTCAACCGCCAGGCACCAGGCTACATTGTTCGCATACGGCTGTAGATAGTCCATGCGATCCGTATAGGGCATGAACTCCTGGTAGGTTTTTGCCTCAGCCAGTTTCTCAATTCCCCGGTGAAGATATCCGATGTCGAGTACACACCGCTCGATCGTTTCCCCGTCGAGTATGACTGCACACCGCAATACACCGTGTGTCGCCGGATGCTGGGGACCAATATTGAGAACCATCTGATTATCCAGCGGATCATTGCCGCGCGCCTCTTCGCCGTGCGTCTGTTTGCCGCGGTGTTGTTGTTCCAGCCAGGCGTGTTTTCCTTCCAGGCGACGGTACAAAGCCTCATTATGACGAGGCCAGAAACTGAGCGTTTCGCTGAAGTTTGTTTTGTCTATGATACTCATGGTTTCCGGTTTCCGGCGTTCGGGTGGTTATTCGCTCGGGGCTTCTTCCTCGAAACTCTTGGCGGGCTTTCGGCCATGAGCGGCAGGAAACGGATCCAACGTAAGAGGAGCCTCCGGTGTCTGAGGAGGAAGAGGCAGCGATCCCGGAACGCCCAGAAGTGGAAATTCCTTTCTGAGAGGATAATATTCGAAATCTTCGGGCATGAAGATCCGACGCAAATCCGGATGGTCGTTAAAACGGATCCCGAACATGTCGTAACATTCGCGCTCGTTCCAGTCTGCGGCTCGGTACACGTCGCAGATCGAGTCGATGGTCAAGTCTTCCTCATCAATCCGAGCCACGAGTCGAAGCCTCTTGTTGTTACTCATTGACACCAGATTATAAAAAACTTCGTACCGGTCCTTCTCGGTAAATCGATCGATTCCGGCTAAGCTTGCCAGATAGTTGAAACCCAGGTTGTCCTTTAAAAATGCGCACACCACTCTGATTTCCTTCCGCGGGATCCGGATCGTGAATTCGCCTGCATATATCGTTACGTCCTCAATGGCATCGCCAAAACGTTCCTTCAGGGCCGTGATTGTTTCAGAGACCTCGCTGGTTTCTTTTATATGCGGATTTTCCGTATCCGGTTGCTCTTCCGCTCGATCCACCGGGGTGAAGTGAAACGAGAGCGTGGTTGGTGACGATTTTCTTTCAGAAGACATGGATCAGATATAGCCTGATTAGAAAAAATCAGATTCGATAGACACTCATCGGGCCTGTGCTATGGGTTTTTATCGTGAATGGCAGTGTGACCGTGTCTGGCTTTTTGATCGTGAAGCTCCGAAGGAGAAATAATTCCATCACCGTCCGGAGTCACGATTCTCGGCCGCACCGGAGCAATCGCGTCTCTTGCTTTACCAGATTCGAAATCTTTCGTTACAGAGTATTCATTCCGGATCTTTTCCTGAATATCCATAAGTGCGTGAATCAATGCTTCGGGTCGGGGAGGGCACCCGGGTACGTAGACATCAACTGGGAGAAAATTGTCGCAGCCCTGAACCACCCCGTAACACCGGTGCATCCCACCCGTGGATGCACAGGCACCCATGGCGATACACCACTTGGGGTCTGCCATCTGATCCCAGACCCGCCGGATAGCGTGCGACATTTTATACGTAACCCAGCCGGCGACAATCATCAAATCGGCCTGTCGGGGCGAAAAGCGCATGGTCTCACTTCCGAAGCGTGCAACATCGTATTTGGGCGCAGCGAACGCCATCATTTCAATTGCACAGCAGGCCAGCCCCATAGGCATGGGCATCAATGAATTGGAGCGGGCCCAGTTCGCAACCGCGTCCAGGCGAGTAGTCAGAAAACCATCTTCAATCAAACTCCAGTCCTCCTTTTTTTATGTCGTAGATCAGACCGATCGCCAGAATTACAATAAATACAATGACGATTCCAAGTACTTCCAGTCCCACTCCTGCCGCCAGAAAGTCCTGGAAACTGATAGCCCATGGATACAGGAACACTATTTCCACGTCGAAAACAATGAAGATCATCGCCACCAGGTAGAATTTGATCGAATACCTCTGTCGCGCAGACCCGACAGGATCCATACCGCTCTCGTACGGCATGATTTTGATTCTGTTTGGGCGGCTCGGCCCCAGTAATTCACCTCCTTTCAGCAAAGTCAGTGAGAGCCCGCTTGCGATAGCAAGTTGAATGAAAAACGGGATATAATCTTCGAACATCCTGGTCGGTCCGGTAGCTTATAAATCAAAACAAAGAAAATTAGTAAAAACCCGGCACTCTAACCAAAGAATTGGCCGTTAAGGATTGGTCAAAATCGGGTGTACGATCTGGCGTCGAATTGTATGGTGTCCACAAAAAAGGCGGCCGGTCCCGAAGGCCGACCGCCCGAAAACACGTACCGGAATATTTACCGCCGCGTATAGGTCAGTTTCAGAATGGTCATTCTTCCAAGCTGCGGCGCGCCTACAAATTCACGATGCATGTCGTCAAGCGCGTTCGTTACCGTCAGGTCTGCCCTCAAACCCGGCGCGGCAGCGCCAAAAGCATAACCTACGCCCACGTCGAGAAGCGTATAACTGGGAACCGTTCCCTGGTAGGGGCCCGAGCTGACCGGAAACTCATCCGTGTATCGACCGGCGGCGTTGAACGAAAGACCGTTTTTAAGCTGATACTTAGCGCCGAGCCTGAATTTCAGGGCCGGGGCATTGAGTGCCAGAGAAAGATCCGTGCCATCCTCATCGAGTTCTTCGGCATCAAAAAAGTCATCCGAAACGACCGAGGCATTACCAAAAACACTCAGTCCTGTATCACTGGTATACTGGAATGATGCATCAAGACCAAAAAAGTCGACTTTACCGAAATTTCGATACGACAACATCAGTTCCGGGGTATTCCCGATGCCGGTATTATTCTGCGATGTCTGAGCGATGGCAACGGGTGTGGCCGCGTCCGGCAGTTGATCTCCGGCAAGAGCGACGAGGGTTGCTGCGACGGCTGCTGCGCTCGTCCCCAATTGTCCAAGAGCTCCCGATAAAATAGCGTTTCCCTCTATACCCGCAGCGATGGCTGCGGTCAGATCACTCGACAGATTCGGGACGAAAACGAAAGGTGTAATGTTGAGCAATGGACCCACGAAATCCTCGCGTTCGCTGTAATACACATCAACGGCAAAAAGGAATTGATTTGCGACGATTCCTTTGTACCCGACTTCAAACGTCGTCGTCACCGATGATTTCAGCGGAGCGATATCAATGGCATCGCCAACAGGATCGATCTCAAAGGAGGTGAGGTTCAACAGACCGAGCCCCCCTTTCGTGACGCCCTCAACCGAAGTTTTGGCAGGCGACAGTTGGTCAACAAGGAACGCTGTCGTGTTGTCATCTACGGGAAATCCAGCTTGATTAAGCAACTGCGTGAGAATCGGTATGGGGATCGCTGCAATTCCCTCGTACATTGCTCCGTAGGTTGCGTCGAGCGGTAAACCCACGCCCTGTGGAGCTCCGAGCGCAGCAGGGTTAAGGCTGGAAGCCATGAGATCGGTCCCGTATGCTGCCGTCAGTGCGTCATTTCTGTCAAAACTGAATCCGGCACCCGAGCCACGGCCGCGAATAAAGATTTCGGTACCGGGAATTTGACCCGCAACGATATCCAGGGAATTTGAATTTGTGGTTGGAGAGTTGAACGCTCTGTTGAACGTGGCCCTCAAGGAGTGTCCTGCGGCCGGTTTAAAAACAATTGCGG
Organism: Bacteroidota bacterium; assembly: GCA_022571255.1. GTDB lineage: Bacteria > Bacteroidota > Rhodothermia > Rhodothermales > UBA10348 > N075bin62. The sequence continues at coordinate 3,827 of JACZYD010000124.1, read as the reverse complement.
CACGAGGTGAAAACGTGACATCATCGATGATGTTGTTGTAGTCGGCGCGTGCCGCCAGAGTCAGGCTGAATTTTGGAGAGATCTCGGTCGTCGATTGAATATATCCTCCGTATTCTTGGATATCCGCGCCACCGTTTGCCTCATTCCGACCAAGAATCGTTCCCTCGGTATCGGGCTGTGTGAGTTCCACGTCGGCACCAAAAATAAATTTCTGACGGCCGTTCCAGGTGTCGAGATTGTATTGCGACTGTGCGTTGTAGGAGATGCTTTTGTCAACCACGATGTCATTTTTTCCATCGTCGTCGAAATCCACACCGTACACGAACGAGTCGCCGGCGTCGTTTTTATTGGCATAAACCTGGGCGAAAAAATTGCCTATCGTTAATCGAAGCTGACCGTATGTATATCCGAAATCGTCCGCCTGAAGCGTGCCAATGCCTGACTGGATGGCGGATGTAATCGATGCATACCCTCCGTTGGCAATGATCGATCCATTAGGGCCAAACCGGTACTCGAGTGAGCCGTTTATATTGATCTTTTCAAAATCGGTGTCTCGTAATCCCCCGTCCGCCGCAATCTGCAGCGCGTCTTCCTTATTTGTAGGATCCAGTTCCCATTCATCGGCCTGTCCGTACATACCGGTAATTTTGTATCCGATATTTTTCTTTGCCCCAAGAACACCCGCTTGTCGGAACTGTACACCCAGATAGTTCTGTTCTCCGCCGCTGAATGAAACGGTAGTACCCGGGTGCCGGAACGGGTCTTTCGTGATGAAGTGAACAACTCCCTGGTCCACGCCCGGGCCGTACAGCGCTGAACCCGGTCCGCGGACCACTTCAATCCGGTCAACGTCTACGTTCATGGCCGGCATGATCGAATACAGGTTTACCGCCAGAGAGGGAACTGCTGACTGCCGATAATCGGTCAGTACGTATGTTGCGCCCGAGAAGGCATTATTGAATCCGCGCAACACCATTTCTCTCCGGTCCACACCCGTCTGTGCCATGTCGACGCCCATGGTCATGCGCAGCGCCTCAACGGACGAAGTACCTACATGATTTCCCACTTCTTCCGTATTAAGGACGGATACGGAGGAAGGAGCATCAAGCGCTTTTTCCAGGCGACGCGATGTAGATGCAACCACCGTATTCAGTTCGAAGCCGGTTTGTGAAAGCACAAAATCAACGGTTACGGTGCCGGTTCCCGTCACATCTACGACCGTTGTCTGTTCCTGATAACCCAGAAAACGTGCCGTGACGCTGTACGTCCCGGCTCCCGAAACGGTAAGGCGATACATTCCTTCAACGTCGGTGACCACTCCACCAATCATTGCTCCGGAACCGTCGGTTACCGTGATAGTGGCTCCGGGAAGAGATAAGTTGGCAGACCCGTCAATGACGGTACCTGTGATGGTCTGAGCGACTGAGAGGTGCGGGACCACCAATAAAATCGCGACCAGAAAGAGCAGCGCCGATTTATTGATTCCAGATGTATATGCGGTAAAAAACTGTTTCATTGGATTCCCTTGAGATGTGTTCGAGGTATCTACCAGTCTGTCGGACTTTCGCTGTAAGTAATTGTTTTTATTGAATCAATGTTTCGGCCAAATTTAGCGTAAACCTAATAAAAACAATTGGATATTCTTCTTAGTCCGACAGACTCCTAGCCTGAATAATTCACGCGTATAAAAAAAGAGTCCATATGATGTGCCTGTAAATCCTTATTTTAAAGTAGGTTAACACCCAAATAAGGAGGCGCAATCGCATGAACTCTCTTTCAACCCAAGAACGTGCATTTCAAGCGGTAAATCAAGTACATCCGGACCTCTTTTTTGAGCAAAATGCTCCCCTGGAAGCCTCGCCCGTCGGCAACAAACCGGTCTACGTTGATTTTAGTGGAGGCACGCTTTCGAGCGACGCGGGATTGTTGCTGCTCAAAGAGGTTGACGACCGGATCGGCCTGACCGAGTCCGCCGCCGCTGTGCTCACAGATGTGCGCGATCCCCGCTATACATTGCACAGCACGCAGGAACTCCTTCGCCAGTGCGTTTACCAGATTGCGGCCGGCTATGAAGACGGCAATGACAGCAATACGCTGCGCCACGAGCCGATTATGAAGATGGCAGCCGGGCGCCTTCCCGTAAGCGGGGCCCCTCTGGCCTCACAGCCCACGATATCACGTTTTCAGAACCGGCCCTCGCGCACGCAGCTCTACCGTATGGCCACCTGCATTGCAGAGCAGTTCATCGCCTCCTACGACGAAGACCCCGGACTCATCGTGCTCGATTTTGATGATACCGATAGCCAGACCTACGGTGATCAGCAGCTTACGCTCTTCAACGCCTACTACAACGGCTATTGTTACATGCCACTGCATGTATACGAAGGTATTTCCGGCAAACTCATCACCACCATTCTGAAGCCCACGGTCATGAAGGGCCCGGCCGTCGTCTCGGTGCTTCGCCGCCTCGTCACGCATCTTCGCAAGGCGTGGCCCCGCACCCTCATTGTCTTTCGCGGCGACAGCCAGTTTGCTAAACCTGAGGTCATGGATTTCATGGAATCGGAGCCCAACTGCATGCACATCAGTGGTTTAACATCGAACAACGTGCTTAAAAGGTTGGCCGCACCAATCATCGAGGAGACCGAGCGTCTCTATGGGCAGGACAATCGGGCAAAGGTCGAACGATTTCACTCGTTTCGCTATAGAGCCCGCGCTTGGAGCCGCTACCGGCGGGTGATTGTCAAAGTGGACGTCGGCCCCCTCGGTACAAACGTACGTTTTATCGTGACCGACATGGAGGAGGCACCGGCCAAGGCGCTGTACAAGAATGTTTACTGCAAGCGCGCAAGGGCCGAGAATTTCATCAAAGACCACAAGCTCTACCTGCATTCCGACCGGGCCTCTTGCCACCGCTTCGAAGCCAATCAGTTTCGCCTCTTTCTGCACTCGCTCGCCTACATACTCTACGACACGCTGCGGCGCGAGGTCTTACGCGGCACCGAATGGGCTACCTCTACGATCGAGACCCTCCGTCTGAAACTGATCAAAGTCGGGGCGCGTGTGCGCGAGCTCAAGACGAGGATAAAAATCGAACTGCCGACGGCATGTCCTTTCCAGGAAATCATCCGCAACAGCTTCTTGCTCCTGGCACGCCTTCGCCCCGGTTAGAACGGATCCCTTCTTAATCAGGCAGGAGATTCTGACTACAAACCCCGTGCATCCACAAAGGCTGCCGATGGGAGAGAAGTATCGTTTCGCGGCAAATCAATCGGTTTTGAGATGGGAGCAGCCTCCAAACCGCGTAGAATGCACGTGGGATTGTGAGTCAAACCGCACCCGGACGGCAAGAGACTCTCAACTCCCGATCGGATCCGCAAAAATTCGTACTTTTAACGACGCGTGAATAGATACGGCTACCCATGAGGCGTCGCGGACCACACTGAATGTTGTGCTGAAGCGTTGTCTCTCTCCTGTAATATCCCCTTCGTGTGTTGTGGGAAGGTCCCGATACCGATCCCTATTCCAGTCCCGAGACCGATCCTGGTACCGATCCCGATCCCCATCCCAAGACCGATCCGGAAGTCAGGTTTAATCCTCCTGTAGCCGGGTTGGATTCTCGGTCGTGTTTCAGATGCGAAGAATGGAGTGCAGTTCCTGTTCCAGTTCCTGCTCCGCTTGCAATCCAACACATTACTGCGTTAATTCCCGTTGGACGCCACCACGCGCTTTTCATTACTATACGGGGAATGGGATGTATTTCAGGTCGTCGTTATTGCGTCGGGCACTCCTCGTTGTTTGTCTACCCATCGCGGTTCTGCTGTTGA
>JACZYD010000123.1 GCA_022571255.1 Bacteroidota bacterium | reverse complement strand
CCGTGAAGTCCCCCTTTGAAGGGGGATCAAGGGGGATGTTATCGGGAAAAGACCGGTGCTATTCGGAACAGCTCCTGTATCGCTTCGCGCTCAGACCAAAAAATTACGACGCCGGAACGGCAGAGCCGGGGGCTTAACAATAAGTTACGGCATTCGCGCCGATCGCTTATCCGCGGCTCGGGCCGACGCCGGGTCGCCTGAACGGGAGAACGAGGTTGCGGCGTCGATACGATTCAGCCAGCTCTCTGAAATCCTAAGGTCGCGGTTCGTTCGGGGTGTGTCCGTCGGCGTTACATCGAGCTCGGTCGTTTGAGTATCGCCGATCGGGCGCTCGATGACGTCTCTTGGTGTTTCTGTAGAGCCGCCGCGCAGAGAGGGCGTCTCAGACCTCATGAGGGCCGTGCCGCGCTCGGGTTTGCGGAGCAGGTGCGGGTCGAGGGCCCATTCGTAGTAGATTACCGGGCCAAAGACCCCTGTGCCCACGCCGACCTCCTCGAAAAAGAGGTCGGTGCCGCTCTCCCAATCGAGGAAGGCGTCGAGCCAGTCGAAGGGCAGGAAGACTTCGAAATCGAAGGCGCCGAAGACTCGGCCCTCGGAGAAGCCGTCGTTGTAGCCGTCGCTAAAGCCGCCGTTCAGGTACTCCGTGTGTACGTCGGTCGCCAAGAAATCGAGGTAGTCGGGCCAATAGGCGTTGTCGTAACCCTCGCTGAAGCCGATGATCAAGGCGTAGCGATAGGCGACGAAGTATCCGTCGTTGTAAGCATCGAAGACGCCGTCGAAGAAGCCCGCGTCATAACTGAAATCGTCGATAAAAGGGATATCCCCGCCTTGATAGAAGATGGGAGCGAATCCGATCGTAAACCAACTGTCGTCGTAACCGAGGAAGTACTCGCCGTCTTGTGCGAAGCCGTCAGCGTACCCGAGCTCGAAGGACGTCCGGCTTGAGGTCCCGCTTCCGCACCCGGCCAAAATGGCAGGGATCGCAAGAATGAATACGCTGAGGACAATGTACTTTCGCGTAACTCTACTTGCCCGCGGTCGTGTCGTATTCCTGTTGCAATTGGCATTCATGTGTGAATCCCCTGGTCTTTACACGATTCTGAGTTCTGGGGTTTGGCCCGGCTAGGTGCAGCTTGCGCGGACGTGGTTCGACACATTCAAAATCCCGGACTTATCGACGGCCCACGCGGCCTCCGCCTGAGGATGACCGACCACGGCTTCCGCCGCTGGACTGTGAAGCCCTTGAACCGCTCGATCTCGGGGCGGATTGCACCCGCGGCGCGGAGTAGCTTCTCGAGGAAACCGACGGGGACGACCGGGGACTACTGGTGCGCGCGGGGGCCCGGTAGGCGCTTTGCGACCGCTGGGTCGATGCGAACGGGCGACTCACGGAAGATGACCGGGGGCTGCTGGTGCGCGCGGGGGCCCGGTAGGCGCTTTGCGACCGCTGGGTCGATGCGAACGGGCGACTCACGGAAGATGACCGGGGACTGCTGGTGCGCGCGGGGACCCGGTAGGCGTTCTGCGACCGCTGGGTCGATGTGGATGGGCGACTCACGACCGACGGAGCGGCCCTGCGTCGTGTGGTCACCGAGCTCGCTGAGGGACGACTGCCTACGCCGGTACTGCCGGTGCGTGTGACCGTTACGCGCTGATTGGGCCGTGAAACTGTCGAGGGCCTGGATAGGCTAGAGCGTGGGGCCACCGGCTGGCGTACCCCGCGTTGCGTCGGCGGGGCACTGACACCCGAGCTGCGGTTTGTACGGACGTTGGTGGATGTAGAACGCGAGGTGGAAGGCCTCGAGACTTGGGGGCGCGTCCTGGTGACGGCTTGTGGGCGCGTTACCGTTGGTCTGGAAGACGTGGCATTGGTTTCCCGCCGCGATGTGGAACGGGACGACTCAGCTTGTCCCCTGCTCCCGCCACGTGCGCTGCTGAGCGGGCGCGCGTTGCGCGCATTTCTGTTGGTGATCGTTCGTACACCCCGTAGAGTATTATCGTTGCTCGGCCGGGCCACTTGGTCGCGGCGTGCAGTACGGGTCAGAGCGTCGGGGCGAATCCGAACCTCGCGCACCATCGAACGCCTGTCGCGTGACGCGATTGGTGTCCTGACGCCGCGGTTTATTCGTGAATCGCTGACCGCAAAGCGGTCGCGGCCCGTCCGCGCTTCGAGTCTGGCGACCCGCTCGCGGGCCAGATGCGTTCCTTCGCGGTTGTGCGCCGGCCCGCGCAGGACGCGCTGAGGCGCATAGTTGCGCACGCGGTCGCGGGGCCAGTTGGGCCGCACGTGCGTGTCGTAACGGCTGTCGTGGGCGTGAATGTTCCAGTAGTGATAGTCGTTGTGATGGTGACTAATGTGACGGTAATGCAGGGCATGCGAGAAGTGATGCCCGAACAGCAGTTCATGTGAATAGGAGAAGCTGCTGAAGCCCAAGCTGAAGTGGATGCCGCCGATCGTGAAGTAGTCGTGAGCATAATAGACGGGATAGCCGTAGGGGTCGATGGGGGCCCAGATGAATTGATCGCCGTAGCGGATGGAGAATACGTAGGCCGGTGAATAGGCGTGATGATAACTCCAGAGCCAGCCGTAGTGGTCATGATGCTGCCAGTATCCGTGGTGGGACGTGATATAGGCGAAGGGATGGTGGCCAACCCACACGTAGCCTTGCACGGGGACGTAGCTCCAATACCCGTTGCGATACGGCACATAGTCGTCAATCGTCGGCCTCCAATAGGGCTTACTGTCTATGTAGACCCATTCCCCGTAAGCATTCAGGTCGGACACTCCGATGGGGGCGCTTGCGTTACCCGCGGTTGCGATAGGGACGTCATGACCGCCGAACGCGATCTGCCGGACCCGGTCACGGTTCCAGGTGTCGAAGGTGTCTTCAGCGCTCCTGTCGAATGCCACGGGGGTTGAAGGTAGGTAGCCGGGATCGATATAGCTGCGCTCGCCTGCTTCGACACGGACAGGCTCGCCGACGTCGGTATGAATTACGGCGCGGCCCGAGCGGACGGACACCGTCGCCGGACCCTCGTCGAGGACGTCGATACGCACTTGGGAGTCGGGTTCGATGTGTACGCGTGCGACGGGTGTTTCGAAAATCACGTCACCCACGAGGCTTGAAAGCCGCTGAACGTAAAACGACCCGGTCCATCCGCGAAGGACGGCCTCGGGCAGCATCCTCACAATGTCAACGCGGCTGCCGTCGGCGAGTCGGATGAAGGTCCCGCCGGAGAGTTCGATCTCGAGCACGCCTTCTTCGTCGGCCCAGATGGTGTCACCGGGCATGACGAGGCTGTTTAGGCCGGCGTAGGCCCATTCGTCGTCGTCCACGCCCTTGATAAGGCCGCTTTCGGCCGTGTAGCTGATGCGGCCGTGCTCGATTTTCTGGGCGAGCGCGTCGAGTGGAAGCAGGCCTATAATACTGACCGCAGCAGCCCAAAAACCGATGGTTTTCAGCGAATTCATCTAATTTCCTCCCTAAGCGACGGACTCTCCCAGACGCTCAATAGAGTATCACTTTCTATCGTCTGGGGATATAGACGCTGGAAGGCGGAAAACATTCAAGGTTTTTACGATGGAGGATTCGCGAAATCCTCTGTACATCGAGGGTGGCGCTCGCCTGGCCTAAGAATATGCCGGGCAAAGAGTTGTCCATGGTATGATGGCCTCGTCAGGCGATGTAGAGCCGGATCCCAGATCCGGGGGGAAAGGGGGAACAAACTGTCCACGGAAATCGGTTCGTCAGGCGAACAGGGTTCCACCTCTGCCGGGGGCCCACCCACGGACGCGGTCGCGAGGGGAGCGCTTCATGAAGGCATGATGCTGGCGGACAGGTTCCGCCTCGTCCGGCCCGCCGGTGAGGGGAGCATCGGGGTGGTTTGGGTCGCCGAAGACACCGGCCTGAACGACGAGCAGGTCGCGTGCAAGATATTGCGCGAGGAATTGAGCCGTAAACGGGAGGCCGTCGCTGCGCTGAAACGCGAGGTGCTTTTGACGCGGAAATTGCGTCATCCGAATATTCTCGCGCTCTACACCTTCTGGGAGACGGACCCGGCAGCGTTTATCACGATGGAGTATGTGGACGGCTGTAGTCTGGCCGAGGCGCTGGCCGATCGCGGGCGGCCGTTCACGGTGAAGGAAATCCTGCCGTGGCTACGGGAACTTTCGGATGCGCTGGACTACGCGCACGGGCGGGGGGTGCTGCACCGGGACGTGAAGCCTGCGAATATCCTCTTGGGCAATGATGGACATGTGCGCCTGGCCGATTTCGGGATAGCGAGTATGGCGCTGGACCCGGATGAGGAGAAGTTCCATGAAAAGCCCGAAGGCACACTTCATTTCATAAGTCCGGAACGTCTCACGGGTGGCCGGCCTGATTCGCGCAGCGATTTGTACAGCATCGCGGCGTCGTTTTATCAGTTGATCTCTGGGGCCCCGCCGTTTCACGGTGGTGACGTCATCGCCCAGATACAGATTAAACCGGTGCAACCCATCGATCATTTGCCGCCTGAGGCCAACCGCGTTCTCCTGCGTGCCCTGTCGAAATCGCCCACCAAGCGGCAGTCGACGTGTGGTGATTTCTACAATGCATTTTCACGCGCCGCGGTGGGCGTCTCCAGCTCGAGTTCACCACAGGCCCTCGTCGCGCTGGGGGATGCCGACCGATCGACCGTGGTTCTTGGCGATTTTGAAATTGGGACGCGGCGAACGCGTCTGGGGCGTCTGCTCATCGAGCAGGGGCTGATCACGCAGGACCAACTTGCCGACGCCCTGATGGACCAGAGTGAATCGGGCGAGAAGCTTGGTGCGATTCTGGTGCGCCTGGGGCATGTGCAGGAAGCGTCGGTCGCGGCGACGATGAGTAAACAGTTACAAATTCCACTGGTCCGGGTGGAGCAGGAAGAAATTGACGTAGAGGTCGCACTGTCAATTGGCCGGGATATGGCCGAGAAGGCCCTGGTGGTGCCGTTACGCCGGACGCAATATGGGGTGCTGGTGGCGATGGTGGACCCGCTGGATATGGAAACGACCAATAATCTGGAAGCGCTTTTCGGAGAGAACGTCGATCCGCTCGTGGCGATCGAGGCGGAAGTGCGGCGCGTGATTGACGATATGTGCCTGATCTCACCCCTCTCGCTGACCGCGTTTCGGAGCGCGCGCGTTGCAGGAAATAATGCGGCCCGACGCGGCCGATCAAAGCAGGCGCTTTTCCCCGGTATCGTCGGAGCACAAGCGCTGAAAATATTTGGCAGCGAGATCGTGTTTGTCGGCCTGACCGTAAAAGAAGCCACCGAGGCCGGATTCAAGCCGTCTACCGTCCTCATAAAACACCGCACTTCTGCCGATCTTGTGCCCGGATCATCGTTCATCCACGTCCTGCTGGTGTTCGACAGAGTGATGGGCAGATTATTGGGAGGACAACTTTTTGGCAAAACAGGTGCGGCATTAAGAGGGGATATCCTGATACCGGTAATCAGGGGCGGTGGCACAGTTTCCGATCTGTATGACCTCGACCTGATTTACGCGCCTCCGTTTTCGCCCCGACTGGATCCGTTGCTGGTGGCGGCCAAAAAAGCGATGGGCCTTCTCGAAAATGAGATACCAGCAGCATATCACAGGAAAGCGTAGTGGATTCGCGTCTGTGAATCTTCAATCGACAGATCGATGACTATCCCTGAATCTGCTATTTCTGATTTTCCGTATTGCCGACCACCTCCATGTATTGTTTGATCGGAGATTCGATTTCGACATAGGTCGAGGGGATTTTCAGTCTCGACAGATCAAATTGATTTCCTGTCAGGTTGGCAATGATCGTGGTTGTGCTGAACATCGTTGCCTGAACCTTAACCGGTTCCTCGTTCGAAGTACCTGAAAATGAACGAACATCTGTTTCCCCGTCCCCTTTCAGGACGGCGTCCAGATCCAGATCTTTGTCTACCGGTCCGGTAACGAAATATGAATTCGTCTCTATCGGCATACCCTCAATCTCAGATAATTCGTCTGAAACCTCCTTCAGTGATTGGGCCATTCTGGGGTCTTCAAATCCTGAAAAATCAAGGTTGTTATTCAGGCTGGAACCCATCAGGGCATCAAGCATGAGTTCCCCCAGACGCTGATCATATGCAATCAGGGTTTTTGATCCCGCAAACTTCTCTGCTGTCCAGAGGTCGGTGATCATATAAAATTTTCCCTCCTCTTCATCGGTTTCGCTCGATTTGCTTGCCATTTCTACGATCACAATATGCTGCTGCGCTTTGATCCCTCGAATTTTTTTACGGTCACCCTTCTTGACAGTAATTTTTGCTTCCATCTCGACAGCAGGTTCTTCTTCGGTCTCTCTGGGCGTCAACGCTTCCGAATCGTCTATCTGAGTATTCACATTTTTCATGACATCTTTGGTCATCGAAAACATTTCTGAAAACTCCTGTGACCAGTATTCGCTCGTTTCGTGATTCAAATATGTGAACCGTTCCGTACCGATGTCCGTCAACGTACCTGATTCGAGCTCGGTACTCATTTTTCGGTCTCCGTACAAATAAATTTCCTGAACAGACGCATTGCCGAACAAAGCCGTCAACTTTGCCAGTTCATCGGGCAGATTCATGGTTGATATGGTGATGTATTGGACGTACTCGGAATCTGTCGGTTTGTCTTTGTTGTCACGGATTTTTATGTCTTCCTTGCCCTCCTGCAGGATGATTCCTTTTTCGAAATCGACCGTGGTTTTAGATTTCGGCAGGGCTGAGATCAGCATGTCTTCGAATTGATCGGCGGCTTCGTCCCAAAATCCGCTCAACAGTTTGTCTACCTCTTTTTCGAGCTGGTAGTCGGCTTCTTCCTTTGCCTTCCTGTCAAGTGTCTCTTCGGTCTGCTTTTTGACCTTTTTGATCAATCCACCGATCTGAGCGTTGGCGGCAGGTGAGAAGAGCATCGTAAAACCAATCAGGGATACGAGAACTTTGAATTTATGCATGACGTCGCCTTCAATAGTAGGTGGGAAATAAATTGGCTGGGGATAATAAACGTTCTGACGGCCAGAATGACAAGCGAGCACACGCTACCTTTCTGACGGCGCAAGAATGTCAGTAACACACTGGTATCTAATGAGATGCCCTTGTTCCATATCGCGGGCCAATTCGAGGTCGGCGTCTGGTCGGACGGGACAGGTTTTTCACCGTTCAGATCCCTTGAATCTTCTTTGGTGATTCGGTGATTTCGAGGTAATATTAACACGTTTTATCTGACTAACGCTCGTTCTACTTAACTGAGCCTCGAGGAAAAACGCCATGGCTTCAACTAGCCCTCTGGGAAGCCTGTTCGGAAAAAATCCTTTTCGTGCCCTGCAGAAGCACATGCGTATTGCGGTTGAATGTGCAGACATGGTTCCGGGGCTTTTTGAAGCTATTGCCGATGGCGATCGGGATCGGTTCAAATCGCTGAAGGATAAAATATTTGAAAAAGAGGAAGAAGCGGATCGTGTTAAAAACAAGCTGCGTCAGAGATTGCCGCGAGGGCTTTTCATGCCGGTTAATCGTAGCGATTTGCTCGAAGTCCTGGATATGCAGGACTCGATCGCCGACGTCGCGCAGGATATTGCCGGTCTTTTGTATGAGCGGGAAATGGAGATCCCGCCACAGATGAAGGATCAGCTCATGCCTTTTGTAGAGCGGTGTATTGACGTGTGTCACGACGCGCGAGAAATCATCGAGCAACTGGACGAATTACTTGAGATAGGATTTCGAGGGAAAGAAGGAAAACGTGTTGAACGGCTTATCAAAAACTTGAATAAAGCCGAAGACGAGACGGACGAAATGGGTGCTGCGCTCACGCGAACGTTGTTCAAGCACGAAGATGAAATGAAGCCCGTCTCCGTATTGTTCTGGTACCGCCTGATCGAGTGGATTGGCGATCTCGCTGATTATGCAGAGAAGGTCGGTAATCGACTACGACTCATGATTGCAAAATAACCCGGTGGCATGGAAGTAGACGTAATTGTGATCTATGGAGGATGGTTCATCGGGCTGGCCGCCCTTTTTGGACTTTACATGACCTGGGGGATCGGGGCAAACGATGTCGCCAATGCAATGGGTACATCGGTAGGCTCCGGAGCGATTACTGTTAAACAGGCTATTTTGATTGCTGCCGTGTTCGAATTTGCCGGTGTCATTCTTGCAGGTGGGCAGGTTACCGAAACGGTTCGAAAGGGCATTGTCGATCTGGATCCGTTTATTGAGGATCCTGAATTGCTCATCTACGGAATGTTATCCTCGCTGCTGGCGGCCGGGGTCTGGCTCATGATCGCCTCCGCTAAAGGATGGCCTGTTTCGACAACGCACTCCATCATCGGAGCTCTGGTCGGTTTTGCGTTGGTCGGTATTGGACAGGATGCTGTTCAGTGGACGAAAGTCATGCAGATTGTAGTGAGCTGGATAGTTTCTCCACTGGTGGGAGGATCAATTGCGTACCTGATCATGATCAGTATCAGGCATCTGATTCTTGATACGGATAATCCGTTCGACAACGCCAAGAAATGGGGTCCTGTCTACGTATTCTTTGTGGGATTCCTGATTTCGCTGGTGACGTTATTCAAGGGGCTGAAACATCTCGATATCGAAATATCCACCCCGATGAGTTTCGTATGGTCTGCCGTGATAGGTTTCGCAGTTGCTTTTCTGGGCTGGTTACTTATTCGGAATAAGGAGCGCGTGCTGGAGACGGATAAAAAATCAGCTTTTCCTGGTGTTGAAAGGGTATTTGCACCGATGCAGGTATTTACTGCCTGCGCAATGGCTTTCGCCCACGGTTCGAATGATGTGGCCAATGGCATCGGGCCGTTGTCGGCCGTGGTCAGTATTGTGCAGTCGGGGGGCGAAGTTGCTCAGACAGCCGGGTTGCCGCTCTGGATCCTGGTTCTCGGAGGAATCGGGATTGTTGTGGGTCTGTCGACCATGGGTTACCGGGTAATGAAGACTATAGGAAAGAAGATTAACGACCGCTGAAAAAGTCCGTTGCAGTGTCATTCCGAACGAAGCGAGAAATCTTGACCAACTAAAATTTAATAGATTAGTTCACGGAGCCTGTATTGAGCAAGTTATCTCAGATTCCTCACTTCGTTCGGAATGACCAAAGCGAAGAGTCTAAATGAACAATGATAGGCTGAAGGAAAATTCAGCAATATAAATCAATACATAGCTTTATTTTAGACAACATTAGTAATTAAAGTTCTATTTTTTTTACAAATACAATATTGGATATCTTTTTTATTTCATCTTGCGCTTTGTCAGTTAGAGGCGAGTCGAGGTTTACAATAGCCATTGCTTTTCCATTAATTATTTTCCTGCCTAAATTAAATCCCGCTATATTGATATTGTTATTTCCAAGAATTGTTCCGATTTTTCCAACAACTCCCGGCGAGTCAACATTGGAAAAAACCAGCATGTTCCCTTCAGGGAAAGCCTCAATATAATACTCATCAATCCGCACAATTCTGATATCTTCTTTCCCGAATAGAGTTCCTTCTACTGTTTTAGATTCTTCGTCCGTGACAATTTTTACAGACATGAGTGAAGCAAAATCATGAGATTCGCTTGATCTGGATTCTAAAACCTCTATTCCTCTTTCTTTGGCAATAACCGGGGCA